>CAUYTY010000001.1 GCA_963575655.1 Gammaproteobacteria bacterium
GGGTCTAGCTACGTTAAATGCGAAACCTGTCCCTGGAAGAAAATCCTTCATCAATGAACAGCAAGAAGGAATACTCGTATTCTGGCTGTGCGCATTTACCCCATTGGATTTTGAATTCTCGACAGTCTTATGGACAACTGAAATGATAAAGACATTAATAGAGAGGAAATTTTCTATTTACATGAGTCGTTCCGCGGTGGGCCGTTTTTTGCGCCGCATTAATTTAACTCCACAACGGCCAGTATATCGTGCGATAGAGAGGGACCAATTTTCAGTAGATAATTGGATTAACAAAGAGTTTCCTAGAATCAAAGAGTTGGCAAGTAATGAGGGTGCTATAATCTATTTTCTTGATGAGGCTGGGGCGCGCACCGATTATCACGCGGGTACAACTTGGGGGCTAGAAGGTTTAACTCCCATAATTCCCTCCACTGGTGGACGTTATCGCATAAATATGATCGCTGCGATAACTTCTGAAGGAAAGATGCATTTCCAAATAGGTCCCTCATCGCTCAATGGTGGTGCGTTTGTTGAATAGACTTGCCCCTAAATAACTTTTCTTATATTTTTCAATCCGTTACTCAAGATTGACGAAGATTCTAAGTTATTTATCAGGGGGTTGGGATTGATTATTTCTGCAATAGCCCCATATATAAATTAATACGGATAAATTTAGGAATTTTCCCATGAAAACGCTTCCATTCACTATTCGCAATGAACGCCAATTTATAGCTCTGACAGGGGTATCCCAAGAAGTCTTTGATATTCTCTTATTAGAGTTTACAAAATGTTTGGATCTATCCAAAAAGCTTCTGGACAAAAAGCGACAAATCCCTCGGAGTAGAAAGCCAGGGGGTGGCCGCAAAGGATCCTTATCTACTCCAGAACAGAAACTTTTCTTTACCCTTTTCTACTTAAAGAATTACCCCACCTATGATGTATTGGGTGCTCTATTCGATCTAAGTTCAACAAAAGCAGGTGAGAATATAAATAAATTGCTTCCAATTTTAAAAAATGCGCAACAACACCTGCACGTTTTACCTCATCGTCATTTAGATTCAAGAAGTAATATTGCGCAGAACGCTAAAAATGTTACAAAAATTATTATTGACGCCACTGAAAAGCCTGTTTGTCGGCCCCCATCATGCTCGAAAACAAAAACGCTATTACAGCGGTATAAAGATGCCGTCATACCCTAAAAAACACAGTAATCACTGATTCAAATTTAGGGATTTCTGTAATTGGTCCAACCGCGCCCGGCAGTCGACATGATTACTCTTTATTGAAAGAAGAGTTAGATTCAAAACAACCGGGGCTCTCTTCTATTGAGGTTTGGGTTGATTTTGGGTATCAGGGAATTAAAGATTTGTACCCCACTTTCAAGGATATCCATATTCCACACAAGAAGCCAAGAAAGTCGAAAAATAATCCAGATCCCACTCTGACCCCTAAACAAAAAAAGGAAAATCGAGTAGTTAGCCGAGTTCGTGTCGCTGTAGAACATTTGATTGGGGATATGAAAAACTTTCAAATTTTAACCATTAAATTCCGAAACAGAATAAGGAACATGGGCGATCAGGTCATTTTATTGGTCGCAGGCCTTTGCAACCTAAGGAATCATTATATTGTTCAATAGGTTACCTTTTGATATTTAGGGGCATATCTAATATCTAAAAATTTTGGCTCAAGAGAATTCATGCCCCATCTATATTGTAACAGACGGGTATTCTGCCCATCATGCAAAAGTAGTTAAGGAATATCTGGAGACGACAAATGGAAAGGTTAAAATATTCTTTCTTCCCACCTATTCTCCACACCTTAATCCTGTCGAGCTAGTATGGAGCAATATTAAGACACAAGGAATTGCGCGTCACCTTATTCGTAATGTGGAGGAGTTAAAAAATAAAGCTACTCAACTTTTAGAGGATTTAAAAAAATCGCCAGAGAAAGTCAGAGAACTTTTTAAAGAAGAATCCGTCCAATATGCTATTTAGCTGGAGTCCCCTAACCAACGCGCAGGTTAGTACTGTGCCGTTCTTATCCGGTTAGCGTGGCCAGAGAAGAGACGGTATTTCTGTTTGCCACGCAATATAGCTGTGTACCAATAAATTGCACCAGAAACTCCCATGAATAAACACTCAGGTTTTACCCTCGTTGAAATGATGGCTACCGTTGCGATCATGGCGGTTGTATTGGCAGTGGGTGTGCCGTCATTTCAATCCATCACTAAAGGCAATCGCCTCGTTGCCCATACCAATGATTTGTTGAATGCGCTCAATTTCTCTCGAAGCGAGGCGATTAAGCGTGGTCAACGTGTCGCAATATGCCGAACCTTAAATAATAATAATGTATGCCAGACCGATTGGACCAACAGTTGGGAGAAAGGGTGGATGGTGTTTGTCGATCTTAATAATAATGGCACGCGCGATACTGGGGAAACGATATTAGGCGTCCATGGCCCCTTTGACTATGGGGTTAGTGGTGGCGATACCATTGGTTATGTTGCTGCCGCACTCAATGGCTCCGCAATCACTGATGGGTCTTTTCGTAATTTTATTGTTTATTCACCCGATGGTGCGGTTCGGGCGCTTAATGGACAAATTGCCTCGGGTTCTCTGTTCTTTAGTTTATGCTATAAGCATCTGACAAATGCTATCCTCGTTAATTTTGTGGGGCGTGCCGGAATTCGAAAGAATGTTTGTTAATCCCAGTTATGAGTGAAACAATGAAAAGACCAGACGGATTTACTTTGGTAGAGGTTCTGGTTGCCATGGCGGTGTTGTCGGTGGGATTGCTAGGATTGGCATCGTTGCAAATTGTTGCGCTCCGTGCTAATTCGAGTGCTCTATACCGTACGCAAGCCAACAACCTAACCTATCTTATTATCGATAGCATGAGGGTAAACCGCCAAGCGGCTCTTACCTCATCGGGGGGGGGCCTATGCTACTAGTCTGACTCCAGCCCCAACCTGTACTACATCATTGAATCCTACTCCTTTCTCGGGAAGTATTGCCCAACAAGATCTCTTGGCGTGGCGCAATATGTTAGCGTGTTCACTACCGCAAGGCGCCGCTAGTATCTCGGTGAATGGGAATACCGTGACGGTGACCATTCAATGGGACACCAGTCATGAACAACGAACCTCGGGGTCTTCAACCGTACAACAGTTCATCATGACGACCGACCTATGAACAATCAGCGCAAGACTCAATGTTACCTAAAAGGTTCTCGACAGCAGCGTGGGTTCTCGTTGGTGGAGATTATGGTGGGGCTAACGGTTGGCTTAGTATTGATGACTGGAATTATTCAGCTCTTCGTAAGAAACAATACTACCTATCGTATTCAAACAGCTTTTTCCAGAATGCAAGAAAATGGACGCTTTGCCATAGAGACACTGAACAATAATCTGCGGATGGCTACCTACTTCGGATGCTCATCGAGTAACACCAAGGTGAATGTCTTGAATAATTCTACGGATTGGTGGAAAAATTTTGCTGTGGCCCCTCTCCGTGGATATGATGGCACCAGTGGGCAGACCTTTCCGGCGGTTAGTCCAAGTACCGCAGGGGTGTATGGTTCGTCGGCGGGTAATCGAAAGTTAGGTACCGATGCGATTATTTCTTTAGGCGGTGGAGGCGGATATTCCATCATATCCTCTGCCTCTGGGGCAAGTCCTCCGAGTTTTACGCTGGCTAACCTGACAAAACCGACGGGAGGAATACTTGCCACTGGTGATATGGTCATTGTTTGCGATACGCTACGAACCTCACTCTTTCAGATAACCCGTGTCCAAACTGCCGTCCCCCTCCTCATTGAACATATCGCTGGCACCAGTGCTGCTCTTCCCGGAAATTCGGTACAAAATCTTTTTCCCAGCAATACCGCCGATACCTATGATGCCAATTCTACGGTGGTAGATTACATCCCTACTGCTTTTTTCATAGGGCCAAGCACCTCCGCAGTCACTAATTCGCTGTATCAGATTCAATTAACAACCTACACAACGAGTACTCCTCCGGCGGTTATTCCTATAGCGCAAGAAGTAGTCGAGGGGGTTGATGATATGCAAATTTTTTATGGAGTAGATACGAGTGGCGATGGTATCGTTGATCAGTACCAGGACGCAACGAATGTTGCCAATTGGGCCAATGTCTTGAGTGTCCGTGTCTATCTACTGATGAGTTATAAATCGGAAACCTCGGATAATCTGGTCGGTCAGCTACAAACTTATATCTTCCCAAATGATGTCGGCGATAGTTCCACGACGGGGAGAATTGCTACGGCACCTGATCTACAACATGTATATCAAGTTTTCTCCACCACTATCGGTATTCGTAACCGATCACGTTGAGAACGACCATGTCTGCATCTATTGGCACACATCATTATCCACTCTCCCCTCTGTTAATTTTCCTCCTATTGGTGAGGAGGCACGGTGTGCATCTTTGTGGTGCATCTGACCGGATACATAGCGTGAATTGGCAACGAGGGGTGGTACTAATTGTCTCCCTGGTGTTTCTTCTGCTGATGTCACTCATTGGCGTAACCGCGATGCAGGGGACCACATTGGAGGAGAAGATGAGTAATAACGTACGCCAACGAAGCTTGGCCTTTCAGTCTGCGGAAGCAGCCTTGCGGACCGGAGAGACAATCCTCCAGCAGGCCGTATTACCCGTGTTCGATAATTCAACCCCGGGTTTGCGTCAGCCGATCGGAACCGGCAGTTGCGATATGGCGACCTATTGGTTGAATAGCTATTGTTGGAGTGGTACGAGTACCGTGGATTGTACTACGACCCCTTCTACCGTTCCTGCCTCCCCGAGTTGTACGGCCGCTTCTCAGCAGTATTCCGGCACTCTGGACTCTTCCCTTAATGAACAACCCCGTTATGTTATTGAAGAATTACCCTCGATGCCCGTTGCTGGTAGTAGTGCAAAATTTAGCGGGATAACCAGTGGCGGATTTTATCGTGTCACCGCTCGTGGCTTGGGAGGAACGGGAGACGCTATCGTGATTTTACAGTCAACATTTAGACGCTAGCTTTTCATTCATTGTGACTGTTCGTCCCTTCCCAACAACGGGGGGATGAACAGTTGCCGTCAATCAAAGTGGGGAACCCATCATGAATATTATTGTTTGGCGGAATTACAACCTGCCTGTCCAGAATACCGCATGGGTGGCGAGATTCTTTCTGTTATTGAACCTGATAACTTTTTCTGGCGCCACGTGGGCAGGGACGATCTCGAATGTACCGCTCTATCTTGCAACGCAAACGATCCCTAACGTGTTTTTTGAATTGGATGATTCTGGTTCAATGGATTGGACCATTCTTGCCAAGAATTATTGGACCCCCTGCGCCTACGACCCTGACAGTGGAAACGATAATAACAACAGTGCCGACTGCGGTGCTTTTCTAACCAGGGGTAATATGTACTCCTACGGAACAAGGTAGACTGATCTTTTAATATGAAGGGGAAAGTCCATGAACAGTATCAGCATTACCCGTAGATTAGTGGCATCCAATCTTGACGGGAAGATAAGTCTAATTCAATGGATGTTAAACGGCCTGTTAGTCTTTGTGCTAATCGGATACTTCAGCACCGCGCAGGCCGCAGTAAATATATCTCTCTCTATTTCGCCCACTTCACTTTCGGTTGCAAAGGGTGCGAGTGGTACGATCGCTATTACTGTCACACCGTCGGGAGGTTTTAACTCAAATGTTGCGCTCTCGGTCTCGGGATTGCCCGCAGGTACTACAGCAACCTTTAGTCCGACCTCCATTGCCGGTGGCAATGGGGCATCTACTTTGACGTTAGTCGTGGGGTCATCCACCGTCACCGGTTCTTATACGGTAACCGTTACTGCGAGCGGGGGTGGTAAAACAAAGACGAGTAATATTACGTTAACGGTTACGGGGGGCGATTTTGCAATTACCACTTCATCAAGCACGCTCACTGTGGCAAAAGGGGTATCGGGTACCGCTACCATAACTGTTACCCCGTCGGGAGGTTTCAATTCATCTATTGCACTGACCGCCTCGGGATTACCCTCAGGCACTACCGCAAGCTTCAACCCAACCTCGATTGCGACTGGCTCGGGCTCCTCGACATTAACGTTGGCGGTGGGTTCGTCTACGGCTACCGGCAATTCCACAGTGACCGTCACCGGTACTGGGGGGGGTAAGACGCACACCGTGACGATTACGTTAACCGTTATCAACATTGATTTTACGATTACGGCAACACCATCCTCACCCACCGCAATTACTGTAGCAAAGGGTGGTTCGGGTACTGCCGTAATCAGTACCGCGTTGGTGGGGGGCTTCAATTCCGCTGTTGCGCTTTCGGTTACGGCTGGTTTGCCTTCGGGGACAACGGCAACCTTTAATCCAACCTCAATTCCTGCCCCAGGGGCTGGTTCCTCTACGTTGACTTTATCCGTGGGGACATCTACTGTCGTCAATACTTATACGCTGACCATCACTGGTAGCGGCGGTGGTATAAGCCGCACGACTACAGTAACCTTAACGGTGCTGAATGGCGATTTCACAATCTCTGCGTTGTTTAGTGATTTGACAACCTCCACGACGATTGCGCAAGGGACGGCGGACACGGCCAACGTTACCGTTATCCCGTCAGGAGGTTTTAATTCTTCCGTTGCCATTACGACCTCTGGTTTACCTTCAGGGGTTACGGCCACCCCTAGTCCGAGTTCAATCGCTACTGGTTCCGGTACTTCTGCGCTGACGTTATCTGCGAACTCGTCCGCTACCACGGGAACCTACACGGTGACCATCACAGGGACCAGTGGCAGTTTGATCCACACGACGACAATTACTTTAGGCGTGGTTAGCGCCAACGGTGGCTGGAATTATTTCTATTATACCCATGCTAGCGCGGATGACCTCTATACAAACAGTTGCGGGAGCACCCTGGGGGCTGCCGCCGAGAGTTGTAACGTGCTTTCTCCTTTCTCAACCGATTGGCGTATCCTTTCCTCGGCAATCAATATTCTGTACTACAACCCAGCGGTCACCTATTCGCCATGGCCAGGTTTTGCGAATGCCTCTTTTAGTGCGGCACGCAGCAATCCGCAATCGGGGCAGGCTGGTTATACCAGCACGCGGAACCTCGCAGGCATCATCTACGAGGTGGCGGTCGATGACAGTGGATTTTCCGGTACAAGACCGCGCCGTGGTACCAATACCAATCGAACTGTGGGGGCCAACGGTCTCATTGATTTGTGGGACACTCATACCCGCTATACGGTCAATTCCAGTTCGGTTGCGGTTGCAGCATACAGCTACAACAATATTACGAGTTCTGGGAGTAATGTGTCGCTTAATCCCACTGTTACGACGAGTACACTTTCTACCGCAGGTACCTGCGATACCGATCTGGGCGGCGGAAGTGTATCCTGCCGTACGATTGCGGCCGCTCAACAGAATATTGCCAATTGGTACCAATACTATCGGCGGCGCTCTTTTGTTGCACGGGCAGCGATTGCGAATGTAATCACCGGGGCACCCAATTATCGTTATGGGTTAAGCGTTATCAATCAATGGACTGGTACTGGCAGTCTATTCGTGGAGATGCCCGCCGCGTCGGTTACCGATTACACCAGTCAAAATAGTACGCTATTGACTTCTTTGTACAATTTTGTATGGGCCCCAAATGGTACGCCACTGCTGGCAGGGCTAGATCGGGTTGGAAAGTATTATAAGGGCGGGACACTTACTGGTCATACCACCTCACCGATTACTTCACAGTGCCAGCAGAACTTTACGATCTTGCTCACGGATGGTTATTGGAATGATAGTTCGGCGCCTTCTGGGATCGGAGATGTCGATGCGGATGGGGTTACTGGATCCCTCTCCGATGTCGCACGTTATTATTACAATAACGATCTCTCTAGTGGTTTTGCCAATAACGTCCCGACCACTACATTTGATACTGCCACATGGCAGCACATGGTTACCTTCGGTGTGGCGTTCGGGGTTCAGGGCAATTTGGTCGATACCGATGGAGATGGTTGGCCAAACCCAATATTGTCGGAGAACAGTTATTGGGGAAATCCCCAGAGTACGACTTGTACTGGTAACTCTGGTGAATGCCCTGACCGTATCGATGACCTGTGGCATGCGGGATATGACAGTCGTGGCGATTTTGCGTCAGCGCAAACCCCTCAGGCGGTACAACAGGCGGTGTCGAGCGCTCTGGCCAGCATTGCAAGTCGTACCGCTACCTCGGCTGCCATCGCTACCAATTCGACCCGGCTCGATACTGGTACCCTGATCTACCAAGCGCAATTCAATAGTGCCGACTGGAGTGGTCGCTTGCTGGCCTACAAGGTAAATGCTGATGGCACCATCTACGACCCCAATCACAACGGCAATATTATTGAAGATGCACAATGGGATACCAACAATACAGGGACTTTCCCAACGAGTGCCAATCGGAATATTTATACCTGGAATGGTACCGCCGGTACGGTGTTTGATGTGACCAATTGGGGAAATTTGAGCACCAGTCAGAAGACCGCGTTACAAAACGGTGGGACGATAGCTGATGGCCAAGATCGCCTTAACTGGATGCGCGGTGATCAAAGTAATGAGCAACCCAACGGGGCATTACGGACACGCACCAAATTACTCGGCGATATTGTTAATTCCAATCCAGTATTTGTCGGCGTGACTAATTTTGGTTATGACGATATGGCTTCCGGTGTGACCGGTCAAGATTCCTATGCTGCATTTGTGACAGCGAGTCAATCACGGGCCAAGGTACTTTATGTGGGGGCAAATGATGGGATGTTGCATGCTTTTGATGCGGCTACTGGCGTTGAAAAATTTGCATTTATCCCTTCGACGGTGTTTTCAAATCTACAGGGTAGCTCAACCCTGACCAATCCCAGTTATGTCCACAAATATCTGTTGGATGGTTCACCGCAGGTGGGGGATGCCTATTTTCTTGGTAGTGCCAGCACGGATCCAAGCGATCCTGCCAATTGGCGTACCATCTTGGTCGGCAGTTCTGGGGCTGGGGCCAAGTCGATATTTGCGTTAGACGTAACCGACCCTGATAACTTTAATCAAAGCAATGTCCTTTGGGAATTCACTGATACGGACCTTGGCTACCCCGTTGCCCAATTTGTCCAACCAGTCATCGGACGGATGCAAGATGGGAGTTGGGCTGTAGTCTTTGGCAATGGCTATCAGAGTACGAACTATCATGCGGTGTTGTATGTGGTCAACCTTCAAACTGGCGCATTGATCAAGAAGATCGATACTGGAGTTGGTAGCTCGACTAGCCAAAATGGTTTGGTGGGTCCGGTGATTTTGGCGGACAACCAGCGAACTATGAAATATGCCTATGCTGGCGACCTCCTCGGTAATTTGTGGAAATTCGACCTCTCCAATGCCAGTGCGGCTAATTGGACGGTTGCCTTCAAAAACGGAACTACGCCCAAACCGTTATTTCAAGCCCACTACATAAGTACTAATCCGGTTACCGATGTGGTTCAGCCGATTAGTTCACCTCCTGAGATTGGTCTTCATCCGAATGGTGGATATATAGTGGTATTCGGAACCGGTAAATATTTTGAAACCGGTGACAATACCAGTACGGCGGTCCAAAGTCTGTACGGAATATGGGACAAAGATGACGGTACCACAGCATGTGCTGCTCTAGCGGATGCTTGCGTTTTCCCGACGAACCGCAGCACGCTTCAAGTGCAAACCATTCTTACCGAACCCTCGTCTAATGGCAGCACTTGGCGGGTGATCTCGAGTAATGCTATCGATTGGTCGACGCAACGTGGATGGTATGTTGATCTGCTGCAACCACCATCAGCAACCGCTCAAGGGGAACGGGTTATCAATGTTCCCATCTTGAATAATGGACGAGCGATCTTTACTACACTGGTTCCATCGTCGAATGCGTGCAGTGGTGGTGGTAGTAGTTGGATCATGGAGGTAGATATGTTGTCCGGTGGGCGGATCTCGACTTCGGTCTTCGATGTTAACCAGGATAGTCAGTTTGATAATTCCGATTTTGTAAATAACACACCGGTGAGTGGGGTCCAGTCTTCCGTGGGTATCATTAACACTCCGTCCATCATTTCAGCGGGGCAGGTCGAGTATAAATTTGCCGGTGGTTCCACCGGTAATATTATGAGCGTAAAAGAGGTGGGCGATCTGACTGCAGGACGCCAGTCATGGCGTCAATTTCGCTAAACTTTTTGGCGAGGGGATGCTCTCCGATTAGGAAAAGGTGCAAATAGGTCGTTCGATGTAGATACAGCAATAGATGGGATGAATATACGCAGCGTATGGAACAAGGTTACTCTGACGGTAAATACGTTGCGTATCTCCATTCCCACAACCAAGCCGTCATCGATTAGGGCGATCCATTTTGTTATGGGGCGTCGTGCAATCTCCAAGGGGAAATAACTAATGCGCTTTACAACTAAAACACACGGCTTTACCTTGATTGAACTGTTGATTACTGTGACGATTATTGCGATTCTTTCCTCAATTGTTTATCCATCCTATCAAAGTAGCGTTCTAAAATCGCGTCGGACGGATGCGAAGAGCGTGCTGCTGCAAGCAGCAAACTGGATGGAGCAGTTCTACACTATGAATAATCGGTATGACCAAACCTTGGTGGGAAGTGTATCGGTTACGGATAGCACGAGTACCGCCGCATTTCCCAAATCAGGATTAATTCAAAGTCCGATCAATGGTGCCACTAAGTATTACGACATTACTCTGGCAACGGTGACTTCAACCGCTTTCACCTTGAATGCCACGCCAAATAGCGCCACGAATCAAACTAAAGATCCTTGCAAGACCTTGACGCTTGACCAAATTGGTGCCAAGGGCATTACCGGTACTGGCATAACTGCAGACGACTGTTGGCGTTAGTTGAGAGGCAAAGGTAGGGTAACTGTTCATAACCCACTGAAGGAGCGGTTATCTTTGTTACATTAAGGCAGGGCGCGTTCCTTGGAGGACCGAACGGTTACAAGGTAGGTAACTCGAGTTGCTACTTATTCGTTATTGCGATAATCCCAACCGGAATGATGGTTGGATTGATCTACAGGTAGCGACTTGAGTTAGGTGGTAGCCAGGAGGTTTCCTCACGGGAAATTTTGGAAAATGTAGGGAGATAGATTCCGGTTTCTCGTTTTAATATTTAAAGATGGGGGGATTTAAGTACAGAGGGACTAAATGGTTACTTGGGCTTACGCTGGAGTAGAGATGGAGCCCCAGGCCATGAACAGGATTAGTGGTTTTACCCTTATCGAAACGATGATGGTGGTTACCGTGATGGCTATCGTGTTGACAACGGGGATCCCGTCATTACGGGCAGCGATTCGTAGCTCTTATGCGGTGACACACACCAACGCTTTTTTGAGTTCGCTCAGTCTTGCACGTAACGAGGCAATTAAGAGAGGGCAGCGCGTTGTAGTATGCAAAAGCCTAAGCAATATCTGCCAGAATGAAACGTTTGGCTGGGAACAGGGGTGGATGGTATTCGTTGACTCGAATAACAACGCTAGTTTGGATGAGGACGAGTTGCCACTCTATGCGCATGAATCATTGGGAGGTGGTAATACCTTGCAGGGCAATCAGAATGTCCGTGATTATATTTCCTATTCGCCTGAAGGGGTCGCGAAAATGAAAAGTGGCGCCTTTCAGGCGGGTACTTTTACCTTCGGCTTGTGTGTGGGTCACAAACAAAACACCATCGTAATCAGTAAAACTGGAAGGGCGCGCGTCCAAAAGATAGCGTGCTAATAAAAGACAACACAGGTCGCCACCCCTCTGCCACTCTGATTCGCTGCCAGAATGACGATGGGGTAGCAACCTGGGTTATTTATTATTGGTTCCCTTAGCGTTGAATTGAACGGCGTACTGCCACTACTTTCTGGTAGAGACCGCCGAAGTAGGTGCATTTCTCCCAAGTGAATTCCTCGGCCCGGCTGGCATAGCTCTGGATCTCTCGCTCCCAAAGGATTGGAGCGTAGGGCTCCAACCAGCGAAAGACCAACGCCATAATTCCCTTCAGGGGATGGAGTGAATGGGGTCGATGGTAGTCGACAAATACGACTTTCCCCCCCGGTGCTACTGTTCCCAGAAGATTATCCACGATACGCACCTTGTAATCCTCTGGTACTTCGTGGAGCAGGAAAAAACAGCACACCCCATCTACATCTTCTGCCAGCGGGGCAGCAGCATCTGCCACCCGTACCTTGGCATGGGGATAGGGGTGCAACTTACGCTGACAGTTGCTAGTTTGGATGGGGGCTACATCAATTACCGTAAGTTGTCCTGATGGACCTACGCGCCGTGCCAGGATCGGTGAAAAATCACCGTAGACGCAGGCTGATTGCAATACCCTTTGGCCTGGAGCGAACTCGGCAGCGGCGGCCGTCATCAGGCGTCGCGCGTTACCCCAAAGAATGGTGGAGACCACTATCGGCCGGTCGAGCAACAACTGCCCTAGATCGCTCAGGTAGGCCCAATGGTAGGTACGTTGCAAATAATCGGGAATTCCTGGTGGTGGTTGGGAAGTGTTAACCAAGAGATTGGAATCACCGAGCGTAACAGGTTCAGGGGTACTCGCTAGCGCGGGAGAATGGCAATATCCAGACATAAGGAGAGTGGTCCTCGGTAGGTGATTGGCGGATCCCCGCTTTAAGGGGAGAATCGCTTGTTTAGGTGATTTCCGGAAAAGATCCTACTCATCATCGGGCAAGCAATAGAGCGTGGATCGCTTCCAGATTCTAACGCGATCAGGCGGTAGAATATTTTCCGAAAATCATCTCAATAAAAACTTGGGTTATGTCTAGCAGGCCGTAGCGCCGCCATCCCGGTAAAGAACATCGGAATCCAAGGCCCAGGGGGGGCGTCATCAATGTCTCCGAGAAACCTCGCCCTTTAGGGCGGGGAAGAAAGGAGACGGTTTTCTCCGCCCCCTTGGATAGCAAAAAACTCTAAAAGCTGCCGGTTTTTCCCGGCTGTCAGCCCGTAAGGGCCTAGTGACGCACACCTTGCGGTGTGGCTC
>CAUYTY010000002.1 GCA_963575655.1 Gammaproteobacteria bacterium
CCCCTCCTGTTAAGGAGAGGGGGTTGGGGGGTGAGGTTTCCGATAATGTCTAATGACTGGACCGGTGGGCGAAGCTGCTTGTGCGCTGGAAATGTTGGCAAGTCGATGCGGCCACCAACCCTGACGAAACAATAACCAAGGCCCTGGCTATACAGCAGAGAGATGAATGGTTACAATCACCAAAATCGCAGCATTAATTCCATTATCCAGATATCATCGTTATTTCTGTGTGCTAACGTCCAAGGCCATGCAGTCGAAAGGCATAATGCCGAAACGCGCACAAAAGACAATCTCTCTGGAACGGTTCAATATTCGTAAACTGCCTCGGTAAAGTCGTGGAGTTTACTCAAATAGTAATTTGTATTTTCTGGACGTACCAATATGCCCACACGACCCTATAGGATCAATTCACAGGACGTTGTTCACGAGCTGATCGATGGTGATGCCATTCTGATCAACATGACTACCGGTCGCTATTTCAGTTTGGAGGGTAGCGGGGCTGTAATTTGGGAAATCTTGCAGCAAGGTGCGGCCTCAGCCCCAACCTTGGCCAAGGAGTTGGCGGCCAGATATCAGGGAGATTTGGCGATTATGGAAAGTGAGGCCGTGCGCATCCTAGGCGAAATGCAGGGAGAAGGACTCGTGCAGGTTGCCGGGCAGGAAGACATCAGACCCCCGACACAGGTTACCGCAACGCGGCTCCCGTTCGAATCGCTGACGCTGAACAAATACACCGATCTGGAGGCGTTGCTATTACTCGACCCTGTCCACGATGTTTCGTCTGAAGGCTGGCCCCATAAGAAAAGCAATGACGCCTAATTCGAGTGCTGAAACTTACTCTAGCCAACTAAGCGCTGCATCCACTTTGGCGCTAAAAACCGTCGGGCCACAAGGGTATCGGCTGGGTCTGGCGGGTCAGGTTATCGCGCTCCACTTTGCCGGCGGAGAATTATTGGAAGTCATTTTACCCGCCCTGCGTCATCTCCTCATTATTGAGAATGACATGCGGGTCGATCTGACCGTTATATTGTGGGATTCTGCATCTACGGGCGTGGCTCTGCCCGAATTTCCCTGGCATCCCCCCACCAACGAGGCTTGGAAAGTTGACACGGAATGCCACTTGGCCTTCTATCAACCACAGCGTGCCAGCCTGGTGTGGTTCAACCGCCGTGAAAATTGCGCTTTTTTCTGGATCCCAGACCGTGCCAGCACCCTAGAAGAGAGCTTCAACCCTCTGATTTATTTGTGGTCATGGTGGTTTGCACCCCAATCGACTCAGCTTGCACATGCCGCCGCTATCGCCGGAAAAAATGGCGCGGCGCTACTGGTTGGTCCCAGCGGATCAGGTAAGTCAACAACCGCGCTTCTGGCGCTAAACTCATCCCTGTGCTACCTGGCCGATGATTATTGCCTGATCACACTCCAGCCAAAACCAACCGTTTACAGTCTGTTCGCCACTGCCAAGGTGCTCTTGCCAGATAAAGCTCGCCATCCCTGGTTGGCGCCTGCATATCGTCACGAAAACAGCGAGAAAGCGCTTTATGTGGTATATCCCCAATTTGAAAACAATTTTGTGCTCGAAATGCCGCTAAGAGCCGTCATTGCTCCAAGAATTACCGGAGAAACATCCACACAGCTCGTTCCCACCACATCGATGGACGTGTTGCGATCCCTGGCTCCCAGCACCCTGATGCAACTCTCTATTGGCACTGACCCAGCCCGTGCCTTGCGTTTGATCACGGAAATAGTCCGCTGGGTTCCTTGTTATCGATTGCTACTGGGTACGGATTTCGAGCAGATCCCGGTGGTGCTGGCCAACCTATTAGACGGTTAAACCATGCGCATATTGCATTGGGCCGAGTCTTTTCTGCCTCGTATTGGTGGCGGAGAAGTCTTCATCCACCAACTGGCTGGCGCACTCCAATTGCATGGGCACCGCTGCGCAATTATCACCAACCAGGTCGATAACCTACCCACGTATGAACAGATTGACCAACTCGATGTATATCGTTTCCCATTCACCGCAGCGTTAGCTGGGCGCGATCTGCGTCTCATTATCAGATTGGCAACGGAAGTGCAGGCGCTTACGTGTGCTTGGCAACCGGATATTCTCCACCTGCATACAGTTCAACCCAGCGCATTCTTTTTTCTGCGCCTGCAAAAGGCGATTAAACGACCCTATGTTTATACCACCCATGACCCACTCATGGGGCATCCCGACCAAAACTCTTTGTGGATGCAGATCATTTCATCCACTACCAATGTGGTGGCTGTGTCTCAAACTATGCGAGATCAGGTTATCAGTGCAGTACCCAGCGCCATTTCCAAGACGCGCGTGATTCTCAATGCACTGAGCATGCCCGCCGACGCTCCCACTTCTATTAGTTTTCATCCCCCCAGCCTATTTTGTGCGGCTCGTTTATTTCAGACGAAAGGTTTGGATGTGCTGCTCCGTAGCCTGCCCGCCGTGCAGATGCAATTCCCAGAGGTAACCGCAGTGATCGCAGGAGACGGGCCTATCCGCGCCGCCCTGCAAGATCTTTCGCGGGAATTGGGCATCTCACACGCTGTCCGATTCACCGGCTGGATTGCCCCACAACAGATACCGGCTGAAATTAATCATGTCACGCTAGTAATGGCGCCCTCTCTGCAGGAGGAATCCTTTGGGCTGATCCTGCTTCAGGCCATGCAAATGGCCCGTCCGGTAATCGCCAGTCGCGTGGGAGGTATGACGGAGGTAGTTCAACATGAACAAACCGGTTGGCTTGTTCCGCCTGGGGATATTTCCGCGCTGAGCACGGCAATTGTGCGTATGCTTCAAGACCCCGTGCGGGCAGCACAGTTTGGTAAACAGGGCAGAGAACGTGCCCAGACCATTTTTAGCTGGGAACGCTGCCTAACTGAATATGAGCGGCTTTATCAGCAGATGGTGGCATGAAGATATTGCACATCACCCCATGTTTTCATCCCTCCGTGGGTGGGATTGAGTCCTTCACCTTTGCGTTACTGCAATCATTGCGGGCACGTGGCCACGAGAACCAAGTCGTGGCTTCGCACAATGGGATTTCCTTGCCAGACGAAACCATCGTTGAGGGTATACTCGTCCACCGCGTACCGCTATTAACTGCATTGACACGGCGAGATCCGGCGGGCATTCTCCAGTCAAAGTTTCGTACCACGCAGGTAAAAAGAACCTTCTGTGCCGATATTTTCCACCTACACATAGGCGGACCCATCTCTGCCCTTCATCTGCTCACCGAAACCATCGTACCTGCGCCGCTGGTAATCACTGTCCATGATTTGCCACCGCCCGGGCAGGATTCCGCCTCAATTCGGCAGGTGCTGGAAAAATCCAGCCTGACGGTAGCAGTTTCCCAAATTCGGTTGGAAGAATGTCGGCTCATTGCGCCTCTAGCCGCAGGACGGATGGAAAAAATCTACGTCAGCCAACCCCGCCACTCGGTAAAGGTCTTTCTCTCCCGATTTCCCACCCCATTGATCCTAATGGTCGGTCGCCAGATCTCCGAAAAGGGTTTTGATCTGGCTATCGATGCCTTTTTACAGGTGTATCGGCATATTCCAACCGCTCGTTTGGTGCTGGCGGGTGACGGTCCTATCCATGCTGCACTGGCCAATCAAGTCCATCAACTGGGGCTGGAGGAAGTGGTGGATTTGCCTGGCCGCTTGCCTGAAGCGGACTTAGCACGCCTGTATCAGCAGGCTTGGGTCACTCTGGTGCCATCACGACACAGCGAATCCTTCGGGTTGGTGGCGCTGGAGGCCATGCAGGCCGGTTGCCCGGTGATTGCAGCCCGTGTGGGCGGATTATCGGAGGTGATTGTGGATGAGGAAACCGGCCTACTCATCCCACCGAATAACAGTTCGGCCCTAGCCAATGCCATCCTACGCCTGCTCGAAAACTCAGCCTGGGCTCAAGAATTAGGCCAAGCGGGTCAAGTTAGAGCTAACAAAGTATTTAGTTGGGAAACTTGTGTGGATCAATATGAAGAAATTTACCAGCAGGTGTTAGGAAAATGACTCTACCTAATTTCCTAATCATTGGCGCGGCCAAAACAGGCACCAGCGCATTGACGCAATTCTTACGGCAACACCCTCAGGTATCCATCCCCTATAAGGAACCAGATTTCTTCAGCGGTTGGAATACGCGTATCAAATTTAATTTACCGAGAGGCGCGATCGCTGAGAATACTAGTTTATGCTGTGGCTCTTTGGAGCAATACAAAACTTTGTTTGCCAACAGTGGTTTTGCCCAAGCCATTGGTGAAGCCTCGGTCTCCTACCTGCCCGATATAGACGCCCCCGCCCTCATAAAGCAAATTCTACCCCAGGTCAAGTTGGTAGTGCTACTGCGTCAGCCTGCCGATCGAGCGTATTCCCAGTTCTGCATGTATCAGCGTACTGGCCTGGAACCCGAGCACGATTTTATCCAGGCCCTGGCTGCGGAACCAGAAAGGATTCGTTCAGATATGCTGCCTTTTTTATTCTACTTACACCTTGGTCATTATTCTATTCAATTGGCGCGCTACCGCACATTATTTTCGCCTGAACAAATGCGTATTTATCTATACGAGGATTGGAACGAACAACCACGTAAAGTCTGGGAAGAACTGATGAGGTACCTAGAAATTGATTCTACTTTCATCCCTGATTTTTCTCTCAGACATAATGAAAATCGTACACCAACTAGACTCTGGAATATGCTTCAAGCTATACGACCAATAGCCAAACAGGTTGTACCACAGGCTTGGCGAACCGACCTTTATGAACGGCTCAGAAATACTTTCACGCAGCCTGCCAGACGATTGGACCCGGCGTTACGACGTGAATTGACTGAGCGCCATTTCCTGGCGGATATCCTGAAACTTCAAGACATGTTGCAACGCGATCTTTCTCACTGGTTATGATGCATCAATCTGCCAAGCGCCGTATATTGATTACCGGAGCAGCCGGACGCATAGGCCAAATCTTAGCGCGAGCCTGGGCAAATGTGTACGATCTGGTATTAGTGGATGTGCGACCCGCCCAAAATGCCAGTGTTCCCATCCTTCAGATTGATGCTGCCGAATCCGACGTGATGCGGAACTTATGCCAGGACGTTGATACCGTGATTCCGCTGGCCATCAGCGGTAACATGCACGACAATTGGAATGCCCTCATACCAGTCAATCTGACTGCCACCCAGACCGCCTACTTGGCCGCTAGCGAGCAAGGTTGTCGCAGAATTATTTTTCCCAGTTCGATACAGATCGGGCTCAACCCCAATTCACCTTACACGCGCAGCAAAACCTGGGGCGAAAAGCTGGGCCGACGTTATGCTAAACGCACTTCACTTTCTGTTATTTGCCTGCGTCTGGGTAGAGTTCTTCCTGCCGACGCGCCGGGTATTATACCGGGCACCTGGTTCCTGGACCATGTCCTAACTTATGGTGACCTAGTCCGCCTTTTCACGGCCAGTGTGGAAGCACCCGATGAGTTCAGGTACGGTATTTTTTGGGGACTTTCCGCCAACACTTTCAATAGATTCGATATCTCTGAAACCTGTCGCGTGCTGGGTTATCAGCCGCAAGACAATGCCTTCCTCTTGGCCGAACAGACCGCGAAAAGCTGGCATGGACGCTGGCGTATGGAAAAATCAATCTGGAAGAAACGACTAGAGAAATGGTTGAATTATTAAACTACTTGATGCCTATCCACCATGCCAACTGTTACCGTTGTTGTCCCCGTCTATAATGGCGAGCGTTATCTCGGCGTAGCCCTCACCAGTATTCTTACTCAGACTGTACCGCCCACCGAAATAATTGTGGTGGATGATGGTTCAACAGACGAAAGTGCGAGTGTAGCGCAGAATTTTGGACCACAAGTACGATGCCTGATACAACTCCACGCAGGCGCGGCAGCAGCACGTAATCAGGGAATAGCAGTGGCGACAGGCGAATATCTAGCATTTTTAGACGCCGACGACTTGTGGGCACCTGACAAATTAGCTGCGCAACTGTCGCTATTGACGGTGGATCCGGTAGATATCGCGTTGGGGCAAGTGAACCATTTCATTAGTCCAGAACTCGACACTACTGAACGGGCACACTTACGCATTCCACAGGGATCGATGGATGGATTTTCTGTTGGTACGATGTTGATAAAACGCACGGTGTTTCTCTCCGTAGGTGAATTCGATCCGCAATGGCGGTTGGGAGAGTTTGTGGATTGGTGGGCACGGGCGATGGCGCAAGGTTTACGTTATCGTCTTCTTCCGCAAGTGGTTTTGTACCGGCGGATTCATAATGACCATCAGACATTACGCGAACGCGCCGCTGCTGCCGATTATGTACGCATCGCCAAGGCTGCCCTCGATCGTCGGAGAAAAAACAAATGAAACACCTTTCTCCCGCATAGCAGTGTTACCTCGATTATTATAGAAACAGGTATGGCCTGTCTCGTATTTGTCTAACCCAAGTTGCTACCTAGCGCGCTCTTCTCCCCTTTCTCACCGAGAGAGGGGCCGGGGGTGAAGTCGTGATGCTGACGAATCAATAAATTTTCGCCCTCACCCCAACTCCTCTCCCGGCGGGAGGGGGGCTTTTCCGTTTCTCACCGCATAGGTGACAACTTGGGTTTGTCTATTAAAAGAGGTGCGTTGGTGAGCACCATTTTCGCCTAAGACTACATTCATGGCTCTTACTCCTGCCGAGTTATTACTGCTACAGGCCGCACTATTCCCCGGTCCAACGACAGATGCGTGGTTAAAACAAACGGTGCTTGAGGATATCGCTCCGGCCGAACATGCTGTACTTGCGTTGCTCGCCCATAACTCACAGACGATGGGCATACCCATTCCAGTAAAACTCGTTGGCTTGCGTCGTCGCACCTGGTATGCCAATCAATTCCAATTTGATGCCCTCGCTATTATCTTGCGCGCTTTATCACAGGCGAATATTGATGTGTTGGTATTGGGTGATGCGGCGCTCAGTCTGTGGATTTATCCAGAACCCAGTACACGCCCGGTGGCAACGTTAGAGATCTTGATTCGACCAGAACAATTAGATACTGTCCGGGATGTGTTGCGTAATTGTGGTTGGGTTCTTTCTCCAAGCGATGCACGTTTTGGAATGATCATTCCACCCGCAGAGATATCATTTATACGCTGGCACAACAATAAGAAGCAACTGCTTACACTCCATTGGCGGGCCTTTCCACAATTTCCCTCCGCAGCCATCGATGCCGAACTTTGGGCGCGAGCGCGTATGAGTACCTTTGGAGAATTAACCATGCGCACGCTTGCCCCTACCGATCAATTCGTTCTCACCATCCAGTTGCATTCCTTAAGATACCTACTTGATGCCGCTGTCATTGCCAAGACGCAATCTCTGCATTGGGAACAGATACTCCGCCTCACTATACAAACTGCCACCCCGGCATTGGCCGAGACATTTAATGACCTCCACGCCATTGCCGAGTCTCTTGTCCCGGCAGAAATTCAGCGCTACGCTTGGACGTTACCAATCTCAAAGTTGGAGCATTGGGCCTATTCCGCTCAAAGTCGATCAAGTTTATCTGCTACGCTCCGACAGTTGGGCGTTCGCCACTGGATAAAATATTCTCGGTTATGCACCGCTCTTGGTCGGCATCCCTCGATTACTTCATTCTTAGATTTCTTGCAATACACCTGGGGAAAACATAATCGTTACCAGATATTACGCTACGTTCTAACGTATTGGAGAAATAAGCATCACGAGTAGAAATACTGAAAACCAGCGCACTTAATTTGAAAATGTTGGAGTCACCATTTGGTCGTGCTCTGTCAAGAGCACATAATGCCTGGAAAATACCTAAAATCATGAAATATTACCGGCCATATCCAGGTCTGGAACAACACAGCCGCTAGATTGAAAGAACTCAGCCATTTATTCTTCTCCTGTGCAAGCTATCAAGCGTCTCAATCGTATCGATACTCGCTTCCGCAATCATCCGAAGAAAGAACCGAACCCAACCTTCAATCTCACCATATTGATGGTAGCGGTCCAGACATCGGTAATATTCATCTCGGTACTTGGTTGTAAAATAAGAGAGGTATAGGCACGGCCAATGCAGTACGCGGTAACGGTACAGCAATAGCGTGGTAAGCAACCGCGCTGTGCGTCCGTTACCGTCTTCGAAAGGATGAATATGCAAGAAGGCTACAAACCCGACAGCGGTACGCAACACCGCAGGAATGTTCTCATCATTGCAGTCGATAAAGTTCGCTAACTCGGTGAGCTGATTGAACAGTTCGTTGGGAGGTGGCGGGATGAAAACGGCCTCGTTCAAACTACTACCTTCCTTGCCGACCCAATTCTGGGTGGTGCGAAAGCTACCGGCTTTGGGTTCGTTCGGTGCGCCGAGACGGTGCAACAGAAGGATGATATCGAGCAGAGACGCATTGTCTTTTTGAAGCTCCACACCGTGTTCCAACGCATCGGCAAAGGCTGCAGCCTCGGAAATCCTCCGACGGCGCGCCGAGGCTTCGGGTTCGTCGGATAGTGGTAGCGCCAAGCGAAGGCGCATGGCCTCAATGGCTTCGACGAAAGCCGCTTCGCGTTCAGCGTAGAACCTGAAAAGCTGCCGCAGGTGAATGAAATCCAAATCGACTGTTGCTCGGTCGACGGCTATCAAGCCGCGTTCGGCATCAGTCAGCAGTTGGCACAGGTGGTGATCGATCAGTAGCGTTGGTTTCGATTGTAAGGTAAATACTGTTATTGTATCGCGATCTTTCGTTCTCCAACCAGAATGGGATGTCAACAAGCGGGGGCTCCTTCTCTTGTTCGGAGAGATCCAACTCCGATAAGAAATTCGAGGGTTATTTAGTGTATAGACAAAGCGATATGGCTTATCTTAACATTGAGAGTGATCCATCATAACGTGGTATCCATACTTGCCTAAGCAGGAAAGTCAATCACCCCGGGCTAAAGCCCGAGGCTTGTGAAAGCAAGCCCGAGATTGACCAGCCTTAGTCCGAGAAATCGGACTACGTTGCAACGAAGTACAAGACTCACCTTGGGGCGCTTCCTCAACTCCAAGCTCTGAAAGCAGCAGAAGCAGACACGCGACGGGTACGCACGAAACGGTCTGCTGCAAGGTTCGCAAGAATCGAAGCTGCGTTGCAACATTGGCGAGGGGAGCCACACCGTAAGGTGTGCGTCACTAGGCCCTTACGGGCTGACAGCCGGGAAAGACCGGCAACTTTAAAGATTTTGCTATCCAATGGGGCGGAAAAAACCGTCCCCTTTCCTCCCCGCCCTCAAGGGCGGGGTTTCTCGGGGACACTGATGAATAATTCTGAATCCTCTGAGTGGTTTCATCAGCCAGCGGAGCCTGAAGTGTCGCAACCGTGCACCCGTCGGTTATGGGTAACCCCTAGCTTCACGGTTATGGACTTGCGGAATGCTCGAAGTGGGGCAACCAGTGGGATTGATCCAGATAGCGGCTCCTGACCCGGCAACTGTGCCTCTCAACTATTGCCATCCTGAAAGCGCCGTACAAATCTCCCAAGTGATATGGCAAATAGCAAGTTGAAACGGGGTCGGGCGGCTAACCAACTCTCCGGCGGCTCGTCGAGCGGCCAATCTTGGGCAAGCGCACTCAATGCCGCAACATTGAGCAATTTCCCCACTATAGGATCACGGGAAAGCCGTGTGAGTTCATCCATTAGGCGGTCATGAGTCTTGGCCGCGGTCTCATACCAGTCCGCCGCTTGATGACCCCGCCGCAAGTTGCCCATCAGTGACGACGGCAGCACTCCGGTCATGGCCCGGCGAAGCAGCCAACGCGTTTCGCCCCGATGCAACCACTGCTCATCCGGAACGGTAAGGAAAAATTCGATGATGCGCCGGTCAGCGGCCGGATGGCGTAGCTCGATATCCCAGGCGGCAACACTGCCGGCATTCGCGAAGTCGAAATCCTTGGTGCGCACAAAATGGATCCTCTGAGTTCGAGCGTCAGCACGATGCGAGGCGGGCGTAATTCTCTTATTACCTTGCGTTCGTTCGACCAATCTGAAGTTCCGTACGGCAGCTTGGTTCAGGTGGGCAAACCTTTTCTCTGGAGCCCCCCAGTTCCCCAAGAAACGCTGGACCATCTCCCATGAACGATCAGATAGAAAAGGGGCGAATGTCAACGAGAGAATGCTCCTCCACCGCCGCCCCGCCGCGCGCAACCCCCGCCATTCACGCCATAGTTCGATAAAGCGTGCCTGCCGCAGGAGCCGTGGAAGCAGCGTCAGCCCATTGTCACTAATCGTAATATTACCCCCCATGCCGGTCAGCATCACCCGGATGCCGCGGCGGCGGGCCTCTTGATGGAGTGCGTCGTACCAACCGACATTTGCCGCGTCACGGCGCGGGCGTTCGAAGCAGGCGGCATAGTTGTCGAGATCTTCAAGATCCCATCGACCGGTACCAGGGATCAAAACGTGATCGATATTGGCAAAACGCTGTGCAACCTCTGCGGCGATTGGCCCTTCGTCAGCGAATCGGCCGTGGAGCGCTTTTCCCTGCCATGATGGTGTGGGTACGGTGGTAAAGGCGGTCAGTCGACGGCCTTCAGTACCCAACAGTTGGGCGGCCGTTACGGTTACCGAACTGCTATCCCAACCGGAGCTGAGATGGCTCCCAATGGGGTACAGGCTGCGCAGACGGCAGCGTACCGCCTCATCGAATAGCTCTTTAAAGGCATCGACATAGTCCCTGTCAGTGGCGAGACGCAGCAATGGCAACTCCTCCGGCCGCCAATAGCGTTCGGCGTTACATTGTTCGAAGCTAATGGTGACGGTGTGACCGGGTGTCACCCGATAAATGTCACGGTAGATGCTTGCATGTGGGCGTTGCGGCAGATGAGCAAGCTCGTCAACCAAGCTCTGCTCGTCGAGCACACGCGGAATGTTCGGGTGCATGAACAACGCGGACGGCATCGTTGCGAAAAAACAAAATCGCTCGCATCGATAATAAAAAAGTGACCGAGTACCGAGTGGATCGCGCGCCAGAAAGAGGCGGTGTTCGGTCTTGTCCCAGATTGCGAAGGCGAAACTCCCGAGCAAGTGCCGAGTGCATTGCGCCCCCCATTCCTCGTAGGCGGCCAAGACGTAAGCGCTATCGGGTAGGACGCGAGCCCTTTCGGCCGGTAACCCAAGCAACGCGGCCAACTCGTTACGGTTGTCGAGACGGACATCCGCGACCGACAGGAACCGCCCGCCCGCGCCGATGAGAGGCTGCCGATCCAAGCGATCTTCGGCATGAAGGATCTTCTGTCGCCA
Organism: Gammaproteobacteria bacterium; assembly: GCA_963575655.1. NCBI lineage: Bacteria > Pseudomonadati > Pseudomonadota > Gammaproteobacteria > Gammaproteobacteria bacterium. The sequence goes on from CAUYTY010000002.1 coordinate 11,306, forward strand.
GCCGAGTGCCACGTCTCCTCCGTCATGCAAGGCCTCACCGTCACGTCCGTGAGCAGTCAAGGTGGCCAATGCACGACGAACTGCTTCTGCCGCCGCTTTGCCCGTCCAGTCAATGAGTCCAGCTATGGCCGCCATGTTGTCAGACTGCTTCTTGGACGACTAACCCATTCGCAGCAAGATTTTGTAGTACCCTCTCTACCTCGGTTCTACACCGAGCAGAATCTACTTCAAATTCCACCAGCAGGACTTTGACGATCTCCATAACCGTTCGCGCGTCTCCCAACTGTCGCCAGATTGCGCTACAGGTCGGATTGAGGCCGATAACGTTCATGCTTTGTGTATCGAGTAACAACAATTCGGAATCTAGAACAGTTTCCAATAGGTCGGTGCGCCGCCGATAGCATACGGCGCTAGTGTGCGAAGTGGTCATGGTCTGACTTTTATGGGTTATATGGCGAATGCGTTGGGATAGGGTGGCGTCGGTACGTTGGTCTGAAAATGTTCGATCAGGCGGTCGGTCTCTTCAGCATAATGATCCAGACTCCAGTGGCGAACAAACACGTAGATAGGTACTTGGCGCACCAGTCGGCCGAGTCGTTCGAGATTCTTTGCTGGGTTCGACAACCCGAGCAAGAGGCTCCAGACGCGTAAATTTGTCATCAGCCTGCGAATGGCGTAAATCCCCTCCAGCCGATAGATGCCCGCCGGCACCTGGGGGCTCGCACGCTCCAGCAGGTAGATAGATCGCAAAGTGAACCAGTGAGCCTTGCCCCGTTGTGCCTCGAAGATAGATTTTGCCGCGTTCGTCTGATATGCAAGCCGTGCCTCCGGTATCCAGCCCAATGCCTGAATGGCATCGTCCCGTAATCGGAGTTCAGCAATACCCGGCGCAATCGATATGGTGTCCGGCGTCTCAAAACCGAGCAGACACAAATCGTCTGCGATCAACTCAAAGCCGCTCTCGACGAGATACCCAGCGAGCGTAGATTTTCCGCCGCCAGACGGACCCGCGAAGGCAATTGCCTGATTACCAAAAGCAACTGCCGAGGTATGCAACGGTAATCGGCCACGTCGCAAGCCGATGATGGATAACCCAGCGCCTAGAATATGTGTCTTTAACAGTGCCGGGTCCGCCCCTGTCTCGGTCTCGACGACCAGACGTTCGCGACCGATAACATGAATATGGCAGCTGCCGGGATAGTTGAGCAGACATTCATCAGGGGTAGCCTGAATGGGTCCCGATATTTCAAACGGAGTGCGTAGCTGCCTCGGCACCACGCCCCGTTCAATGAAAACCGTGTCACCCTCATTCGTGTCTAACCCCGGAAGGAGTCCCGAGAATTCCATTTCAGATAACAAGGACAATCCGAATGCATCGTACCGAAATCGTGCGACAGAAACATTTAAATCAGACTTCACTCAGTCTTATCCTCACAAGTACGGCCAGTACGATACCACTCATATGTTGGATATTCAATGGGTTAAATTGGTGGGGAAGATTGATGGTAATGGTTGGGCATGAAGCGAAAATTCTCCCCATCACTTGGTATTGGAGCGGTAGTACCCCAATCTATAGGATGAGTTAACATTCCATTCCGGTATTTTCATGCAAAATTAG
>CAUYTY010000003.1 GCA_963575655.1 Gammaproteobacteria bacterium
ATCCATCACTATAATGCCACGCTTCCTGTCAATCAAAATGGATAACTTCTCATGAGATCCTATAGATTGGGGCACTACCTGCGTTTTTTATGGAAGAATCTGTTCAGTATGCCCTTTAAGTTCAGTGTCCTCTAACCAACGCGAAGGTTAGTACATTACCGTCCACTCAGATAGCCGTTGCCAAACGATGGCGATACCTGGGCAGTTACCAGAAATCAAGACGTTGGTGACCTATGTGTCTCCCTCTCCCAACGGGAGGCGTGAGTGATTATTTCTAAGCGGTTGGGCTGGGTGTGATGATACCCATCGCGAGTAAAACGGTGACTTTCTCGGCGGGGAGCGGGCGGCTAAACAGATAACCCTGGATAGTGTCACAACCTAATTTTTTGAGTAATTCGAGTTGTTCTTGATATTCTACTCCTTCAGCCACCACGGACATTCCTAAACCGTGTGCCAAGGCCACGATAGCGTTGACGATGGCAAAATCAGCTTGACTGTGGGCAATATCCCGAACAAAGGAGATATCAATTTTGATCACGTTTACGGGGAAACGCTTTAGGTAACCAAGGTTGGAATAACCGGTACCAAAATCGTCGAGCGAGAGGCGAATGCCAGCGTCTATGAGGTTTCTCAGATTTGCGGTGGTACCTATTGCACCATCCATCAAGAGGCTCTCCGTGATTTCAAGCTCCAGGTGATGGGCGGATAGGTTGTGGCGCTCGAGAATGATCTGTATCTTGCGAGCCAGATCTGGCTGGCGTGCCTGACGTGCAGAAAGATTTACTGCCATTTCGATCGCACCAATTCCCTGATCCTGCCACTGGCGCAACTGGGCACAAGCTGTGTCAATTACCCAATCACCAATCGGAAGAATGAGTCCATTCTGCTCCGCCACGGATATAAAGAGATTAGGCGGAATCATGCCTCGTTCTGGATGAATCCAACGCAATAATGCCTCAACGCCTCGAATTGTTCCGCTGATAGCGTCGACTTTGGGTTGATAATACAGGCATAACTCATTGCGTTCGAGTGCATGGTGTAATTCATTCTCCAACATGAGTTGGTCACGGTACTTCGCCTGCATGGTCCGTGAGAAAAATTCATAGCTGTTGCGGCCCTGTTCCTTGACGTGATACATAGCGATATCCGCATTTTTCAGCAGGGCCTCAGGGTCGGTTTCATCCGAGGGAAAGATACTGATCCCGATACTAGTGGTCACCATGATCTCGTGGCGATCCATGACGAAGGGTTGGGTAAAACATTCGGCAATCCGTTGCGCGACTTTCATAACACTGTCGACCGTAACAATATCGGCGAGCAATACACTAAACTCATCGCCACCGAGACGTGAGACGGTGATCTCCTCGTAGCCGTTACTAGCGGGACGTCCTACGGTATCCGAATTGCGTACTATAGATTTTAGGCGTTGCGCTAATTCTTTCAGTAATAGATCACCTGCGGCGTGACCCAAGGTATCGTTAATGCGCTTAAAATTGTCAATATCGAACAACAAAATTGCCACCATCGTCTGATAACGATGGGCACGTTCGATCGCCTGACAGGTCCGATCCTGAAAGAGCACTCGATTGGGTAGACCGGTCAAGGCATCATGGAGTTTGTTCTGCTCCAGCTCCTCGGTACGTTGTTCCACGATTATTTCTAGATCACGATTGTGGTCACTGATCAATTTATAGAGGGCCGCACTTTCTAGGGCATAGGCACTGCTGAAAAGGATGAGGGAGAGTAAATTGAGGCGCGACGCATCGACGCTCCGGGGATTTCCCGAAAGTGTCCCCAGGAACATGCCACGTACTCGAGTTTTTGAGGCCAACACATGCAGGATGATGAATCCTCCGGTGCGAGTCGACCTTTCAACAAGGGGACGATTTTGATTAATGGCCCAGGCAAACTTTCCGCTGTCGATGAGATAATTGATCTCTGTTTTGATTATATCGGTTGCGTTATTCGGGTCGCAGATCGTTAGATCAAAATCTGAGTCGATTTCGTTACAAGTCAAAAAAGCGACTACCTCGAAATCAAACAGACGTTGGACATAGCTTCGTGCGATATCGAGGATGGCGCTAGGGTCACGATGATAGTTGGTATCACCATGTAGCTCTCCCATGGAAGTAAGCAATTCCAGCGCCGATATATGCCAGCGGTTAACAGATTCTAGGTGTTCGATCCGTTGCCGCAGATGAATCTGTTGCGTATCGTTCATGCAAGGTCCTTGTGGTCATCCAAGATTTTGTGGCCTAGTCACTCAGAAACATTCGTGTCGCTTCCACAAATTGCTGATCCAATATATTGGTAATGTTGGTGATGCTGCCCTTGGGTAGGGCCAAACTGCGCCACGCACGCTGATCGAGGGGGGAGACCCATTGTTCTCCACTGTTCCCCAGGGCAAGCCCTTGGACAATAATCTCCGCGAGATGAACGACGGCTGCATCCTCGGGATAGGCATTGGTTACGTTTGGGGTATGGTGGTAACCCACGGGTACCTGGATGGCCTCTGGTAAACGCCAGATTTTGAGGAGGGCGGCACCTAATTCCGTGTGGTTAAAACCCTGAATCTCGCGTTCGACACGATGCAGTAATTCACCTTCCAGTTGGCAGCGCTTCAAGGCAATATTGGCCTGCTCTGGTATAAGGGAGATACTCAACAATAATCCGATATCATGAAGGAGGCCAAGCACATAATATTTTTCTACGTTCACGGAGTGTCGCAAAGTAGCAATCGTGCGCGCGGCGATACCGCAGGCGATGGAGTGGCGCCAGAATGATTCCATATCGACCATCTCGCAGGATACTCCTTTGAATATACTGATGACACTACTGGCAAGTACCAAATCACGAATTTGCTGGGTGCCGATGACGGTGATAGCCTGGGTGATGGTCGTGATCTTACTCGGAAAATTGAACATAGCACTATTTGCGATCCGAAGCAGTCGTGCGGACAGCGAGGTATCGTCAGCAATGACCTTGGCGATATCAGAAAGATTGATCTGGGGGTCGTCGATAATTGCTACCAGTTGGTGAAATATCTCCGGTAGCGATGGAATAGTGGGGGCTTGTTGAATAAGTTGATACGGATCACTGGTCACGTTTGCTCCTCCCCAATTGTTGGGAAAGGCGCTGTATGCATAGCGCGCTAAGTTCCTTTATGGCAGGGTGTTCGCGGTCGGTGTGTTGAAACAAGGAGTCGATTGCTTTCATTGCCTCAGCCAATGTCTCAGGATTGACCTCAACCTCTGGCGCGGCATCGGTGGTGTTGTCTGGGCTGGCGATCTCGACATATGTTACGCCCCATGTTTTTAATACCCTGATATGTTTTTCGGTAATTTCGGTGCCGCTGCGCAGGAGGATTCGACCGTTTCGGTCTTTAACATCGCTGACGATGACCATGCCGGCGCTTACTTGGTTTATCTTGATGCTTGCCATACGTTGCAATGCCAATCAGCAGTGACTAAAAACAAAATTTTAGAATGGTGGCTAGGTACATAATCCAAATTACCCGTCTTAATTTTGCAACCTGGATAATTGCGCAACACAAAACTGGGGTTTTCCGGTCAAGTGCTAGGTATCAAACGCATGGCGTGTTGCCAGAATTATTCCGAAGAATAAACAAAATGATAAAGCCAAGAATGGCCAGGAGATTGCCATTTCTACTAGAATATTCCCTGCGATCAGTCGTAGCGTATATAGCCCCGCCTCTCCCAGAATTTTCAGCATCGCTATCGAACGAGGACGTAGAGAATAGAGAAGGGTGAGCAGATAGCCAGTGAGTACCGCCAGGTATTTCAATGGCAACAGAACAGCAATTAGCAAAGCCGCGCCCAGTAGGGATGGCACCAGGATCGCACCGTGGATGATAGACATCGTTCCAGCGGCAAAAAAACGAAGACGTTTGTGGGGGTGATGACGATCAATGGATAGGTCCAGGAGGTCGTTGAGTAGATAGACGCTGGAGGTGCATAACCCGAAGGTGAGGAAGGCCAGTCCTGCTTGGACCATTACGGTTAGGTCATCATAGCTGTGGGTGACCAGTAGCGGGACAAAAATAAGGAGGTTCTTGAGCCATTGGGGCAGGCGCAATGCCTTGAGGTAGACCCGCCAAGCCCCCTGGCGGTCGTCGAAAACTACCGTTACTGGCAATTGGGCACGGGCCTTGCGTTCCACTCCTGGGACTGGATTGACCAGGATCGCGGCCCTGGCGCGTGCCCATACCGCAAGGTCGGCACGACTGTTACCTGCATAGTCGAAACCGCGTTCTCCGTAGGTGTTGGCCAGGCAGTCCCCTTTACGTGAACGCGATAGATTGCGTCCGGCCTCGGTGGCCAACACCGACTCGAAAATTCTCAGGTGGGTTGCCACTTGTTCGGCGAAGCGGAGGTGCGAGGCGGTGGCCAGCACCAACCGCCGACCGGAGGTGTGGAGCTGGCGTAGATAGGCAAGAAATTCAGCGTGGTAGGGCAGAACGGTGACATCAATCTGAACGCGACGAACCAGCTGTTCCTTGAGGTACGCCTTGCCCCGTAACAACCAGAAAGGTACGAGTAGGGTTGTCAGCGGGGTGTGGCGCAGTAGGGAAAAGAGTGATTCCATCAACAAATCGGTATTAATCAAGGTACCGTCTAAATCCACACACAGTGGAGGTTCCTCAGTCTCGGTGCAATCGCAAGTAAAGGACTCCACTGAAGTGTTCTCCGGTGTCTACAGACAGGCGAGGACCAGGAAGACAAACGAACACCCGAATACCGGGTGCATTCGGGGTCAGGCGACGACTCGGGATTGAACCCTCGCAGCAAAAGAGTGATCGAACTCGTTAAGCATCGACGAAAACCACGAGAGGGTAGTACTAAAGTCCAAGTCGGTAGGTGGTTCCCCAGTTTGTTTCATGTGATTAACCAGTTTCATCGCAATTTCCCGACTATGTGGATGTATTTTGATTTCGTCAACCACTGCACTACCGAAGCGCATCAGCGCCGCATGTTCAAAATACACTACTTTAGTATCGGTATGTGACATGGGAACCCCCCGTAGGAAAAGATTGTAAGGACTTGGTTGGAACAGATAAATTCTGTGCTTGTGAATCCGGTATTTTCGCCTTGGCTACTGTGCAATTTCAGGCGGCCATAGCATAATCCGAGTCGTTGCATTTTTCCGCCATGGGAATTGGGTGGATATTGGTTTCCCTGCGAGATGTTTAAATGTAACTGCCCAGCTATCCTCCTTTGCACTTAAGTAGAGAGGAGTTTAGCCAGGAGGTTTTCTAAAGACTGGGTAAAGTGTTGATGATATTCCAACCCTGTTTCTTCGCGGTAACGCAAGCTCGACCCATTGTCATCACAACGATTATTATTTTCAGGTCTTATCGTGGTCTGATCAGGTTTTTTGAAAGGGATACTTTTCGCAATAAGTTTCTACCTATAGGTGGCGTTGGTGCGTGGATAATGTCCGTACTGCTTGCAGGCGGAATTCCCCCTACCCCTATTTTCTCAGGGCGCAGCTTCCCCTACCCGTACGGAAACGGGCATGCCCAGGTAGGTCATTTTGTTCAAGGCCGCAATCCGGGCATAGACTTCATTCACCTGGGATTCAAAAATACGCGAGGCTACCCCATCCCCGAATAGCTGCTTGAGACGATACATGGCGTTTTCAGCGATACTTCGATGGTGGTAGCCCGACTCTTCCTTTCACTGCTTACGTCCCTTCTCCTCGATCGCGGCAAGGGCTTGCGTGCGCGGGTGCCCCTCTTCCCACGGGACCGCGTTTTCCCGAGGCGGGACGACCAGCCTCGCGCCGAGTTTCGCCGCCGCTTCATACGCCTCGCGGGTATCGTAGCCGCCATCGCCATCAATTTGTTCGATGGTCCCCTCCGCCTGACCCACAAGGCCCTCGAATACCTCGCTGTCCGCCCACTCGACGGTAGTTACTTCCACGCCGACCACATCCTTTTCATGGGCGTCCACCGCCAGATGCACCTTGAGCCAGGTGCGCCGCTTACCCACTCCGTGTTGACGGACCTTCCACTCCCCTTCACCAAACACCTTCAGCCCCGTCGAATCCACCACGACGTGCATGGGGTCCGCTTTCTCCCGACGTGGGATTTGAACCTCCAACCTCTTTGCGCGACGTGACAGGTGCGAATGGTCCGGTATCGGCATCTCCAACCCCATCAGCCTCATCAAGGAACGTCCGAACCCTTCCAGAGCTCGATACGGCAAGTGGAACACCACCTTCAACATCCACAACAACTGGATCGCCCAGTTGGAATAGACCCATTGGCCCCCTCCCTTCCCCGTTGGTTCCGGTGTCCACTTCTCCTTCACCGCTTCCTTGTCAAACCAAAAAGTGATATTCCCGCGTTCCACCAGCGCTCGGTCGTACTCCGACCAGTTAGTGATTCGGTATTTCTCCTTCTTGGGCGTTGCCGCTTCAGGGTTGGGTACTATCTGCTTGGTGGATGCCATTCTTGCGAGCCTCTGGAGGGGTTAACCTAACCCTATCACTTTTCCGGTTCATGCACCAACGCCACTCTAACACCAAAACAAAAAAGGAAAATCGAGTAGTTAGCCGGGTTCGTGTCGCTGTAGAACATTTGATTGGGGATATGAAAAACTTTCAAATTTTAACCATTAAATTCCGAAACCGAATAAGGAACATCGGCGATCAGGTCATTTTATTGGTCGCAGGCATTTGCAACCTAAGGAATCATTATACTGTTCAATAGGTTACCTTTGGCTATTTAGGGGCATATCTAATAGACCTTATCGGAAACCCCCTACCTAGCTCTGCCGGACAACGCAACCTCATGATTTATATTGACTGTGGTGGGTGATGAGGAGGTTTCCGATAAGGTCTAATGTCTAGCGTGCCCGGATCAATAACACCGCTGTATCTTCGAGCAACCCGGGGGAAGGTAAACGATGTACCGTACGCAAATCCAAACCGACCAGAGAATTCTCCAAGGTGGCGCGAGCCTTTCCAGAACAACTATTGGTGCGCAGTACCGTTATCCACGGAATGGGATGCCAGGGTTCTAGGCAATTGACATAACCTACCCACAGCGGAGTATCGCCTGGGAGAAGGCGGAGCCCCGATGTCCACAGACGAACAACCATCCCTTGCGATTTTCCCTCAGGGGCAGAATGGTCTCCCTCCACTTTCTGACTTTCTCCACCAGGAGTGGGGTGTACGAAACGTACCAGGCGTAAGGCGTCAGGATGTCCATCGAGGAGATGCGGGATAAGAGGCAGCTCGGCCTCGGTAGGATTGGGGGCAAGTAGGCGCAGCAGGTTGGTTGCGGATAGGGAGGGATGTGCCTGCCAACCGGCAGTGGTGAGATGTTCGCGCATAGATTCGAGAGACCCGGCCCATTGTAGATCGAGAGGCTGACGTGGCTGGTTTCTCAGGTCGTTACGCACCGTCGGTAACTCACGCCAGCCCTCGTCCCACCAGAACTCGGCCGGAAGTAGACGCGAGGTAGAACCTTGGGCGTAGCGCTCCAAATCCGCCTCATGAGATACAACAACGTGCCAGGTCCCGGCCAATACCAGAGGAAGAACCGTAGCCCCAACAAGACCTGCCAAGGGAATAGGACGGAGACGGTGGCGATAATAAGCAATGCCGAGTAACGCTACCCAGGCGACCCCAAGACTAAAGCCACCAATAGCATCCGACAACCAATGAACCCCCAGGTAGAGCCGAGAGAACGCAATGATCAGGGCCAATGCTGCAGCTGTGGCATAAGGTATCCAACGCCAAGCGGTATGACGCATCTCTCGGGCCAGCAATACCGCTACAAAACCGAACATAACCGTGCTAGCGGTGGTGTGGCTGGAGGGAAAAGAAAAATCACTGACGCCCGGATAGAGATGCACCGTCGGACGAGGAATCTGGAGGGTGAATTTAAATAAATACGTAACCAAAACCCCAAAACCCGCTGCGGCAAGCCAATAACCCGCCACAGGAAGGCGTCCCTGCCACAGAAGATAGGCAAATACCGCTACGAACAGGGTAAGCATCACCGAGGCATCGCCAATCTCGGTAACGGCAACCAAGAAATCATCTCCCCAAGGCGTACGGAGATCCTGAAGAAGGTGATAGACCACATGGTCCAAACCCGTCCGACCACTCATCACCCCAACCAGTACCGTAGCGAATAAAACTGTTCCTAACATCAACAAAACGCTCATGGTGAGCAGAGTTTGCGTCTCGGGACGGCTCGAGTCGAACAACCCTCTACCGATCCGTTCGAACCAGGGGTGACCGGTACTGAAGCGTAAGAGTGCACGAAGCAGGACATCAGTTCGAGCCTGAAGAAAGCGAAACAGGCGATGTACCACAAAAAAACTAAGCCACACCGTACCCACCACGCCTACCAGCACAATTACCAAGCGTGAGGCAACCTCGGCAGCCAGGCTCAGGGAAGCGCCAAACATCATACCCGGCAAAAGGTAGGCTGGCCCCCAGGCCAGGGCAGACAGAACATTAACGCCGAGAAAGCGCGCCATAGGCATCCCCAGCATCCCCGCAACTACCGGAATCACAGGACGCACCGGCCCGACAAAGCGACCAAACAGGATGCTTTTACCTCCGTGACGCTGGAAGAATGCAACCCCCATCTCCAACATCTCGGGGTAGCGGCTAAATGGCCACAATGTCCGCAACTGGTCACGAAAGTGGTGACCCAACCAGAAACTCAGACCATCCCCAGCAATGGCACCAATAACCGCCCAGAAGAAAGTCGGCCAAAAGGCCATAGCCCCAGTCGCAACCACCGCCCCAAAGCCAAACATCATCATCGCCCCAGGGAAGATAATACCCACGAAGGCCAGAGATTCGGAGAGCGCGGTAAAGAAAACGGCCAATCCCGCCCAAGTGGGATGAGCGGTGATCCAGCCGAGAAGAGATTGTAAAGATGGCAGGAAATTAAATTCCATTGCTAATGCACCGTTTTTAAGCAACCCGAACAGTTGTGCGAGTCTAACCGGGTGTATCCGGTGACCACCAGCGTAAAATTGTGCAGCAGGTAGATCCAGTACCTGTCGAAGGCACCTCTCGTCAAGCGCCACTTTGGATTATTTGCCAAATTCGAGGAGTATGGCCAATAATGCCGATGAGCCATAGTTCCACAAGACCCAATCCTGTGGAGAGGTTGCAAGACCTCGGGAAATTGGCAACTACGGCACAATCCACGCAAAAACCCCCGTTAAAAGATGCGTTTCTGGCGAGACCATCCCCTGGGGTGTTACAGTTTTTCCATAGTATTACTGGCAATTAATGGTTTACTCAACGGAGGGGTTTGAATGTGTCGAGGGTGAGGCCGTCACGATGGGTAGGAGAGTTAATAGTCGTAGTGGTGTTGTCTGGTTGTGCCTATGCACCCCCCATCCAGGAGATGAGCGACGCCCGTCAGTCGGTTCGTGCGGCTGCGGACGTGGAGGCTGACCGCTATTTCCCTACTCTGATGAAAGATGTAGTTGCACAGCTCACCACAGCGGAAAAGCGGCTTGCGGTAGCTGACTACCGGGGGGCGGAGCAACAGGCCCTAGCGGCAAAGAGTGATGCGGTGCGGGTGCGGGGCATGGTTCTGACCCTGACCTCCACCATGGAGCTCATCACTCAGGCTGAACGTATTACGCAACTCAAGCCAAGTACCCGTGCCATCTTGCAGCAGGCCCTGAATGCCGCACTACAGGGTGGTGAAGCCGTCGCCATGGTATTGGCCGAACAAGCCCGACAGGAGGCAGAATCGGCGCTGGAAGAACATGACCTGGAACGCGCACAGACCCTAGCAGCTAACCTGCGCAGCCAATCGGAACCTACGCAAAATGCGGAACTACGCGCAGCACTAGAAAACGCAGAAGCGGCCATCCAGCGCCGTGAGGGGCATCAGGCCTACGGTCTGCTTGCCCCCTACGCATACCCCCCATAATGACATGGTAATCCGGGATTTAGTAACAAAGTCCCAGGACTTGGCGAGGCCCTACCTGCTCCTCGCGAGGCGCTTCTCGTCTTTTCTGCTGAATCGTTTTTTAGAGGACCGCAGCCTGGAGGTCGCCGCTGAACTTTCTTACACGACCCTGATCTCCCTTGTTCCGCTAATGGCTGTCGCGATATCCGCTGCTGGTGCCTTTCCCGTCTTTGCTACCGTCCAACGTTTGGTCCAGGATTTTATCTTTATCAACTTTGTACCCACCTTCGGGGCGGTGGTTCAGCAATACCTCCAACAATTCGCCCACAACGCCTCCCGACTAACGGCGATGGGGATTCTGTCGCTGGTAATTACGTCACTGGTCATGATGTCCACGATTGATACCAGTTTCAACCGAATCTGGCGAGTCCGGGTGAAACGCCGCGGATTAGCGAATTTCACCGTTTATTGGGCAGTACTCACCCTGGGACCGATGCTCATCGGTGCCAGTTTGTTGCTAACCTCCAAGATTTTATCTGCTCCGGGTTTTACCGCAGCTACCGAATCTTTAGGGGTACGCTGGGCGGCATTGTTGGACATGACCCCTTTTTTCGCGACGACGATGGCCTTGTTTCTGCTCTACGTGGTGGTGCCCAATCGAGCGGTTTCTTTATTCCATGCCATGATAGGAGCATTAGTCGCAGCTTTGCTATTCGAGGGCGCGAAGCGAGGTTTTACCCTCTATATCACCACGGTCCCGACCTATGAGACTATCTTCGGAACCATGGCCGTGATCCCGGTATTTCTGATCTGGATCTATACCTCCTGGTTAGTAGCTTTATTGGGGGCGGAGCTTACTCATTCCCTCTCTGCTTTTCCGGCTTGGTTACAGTCAGGACAATCAGCAGGGGCGGAATTATTGTGGGCTTTTCGGATCGTGGGTCATCTTTGGGAGGCCCAGCGGAGCGGGGGCTCGATCGCTACCCAAACGTTGTTAGCCAGGGAGCCAGGATTGTCGGAAGATATGTTGCTCGACCTCATCGAGACTTTTTCTGTGGCCCGCTTGATCCAATGCACCGCAGAAGGTACCTGGATCCTGGCCCGCGACCTAAGCGAGGTGACCCTATTAGATCTCTACCGACTACTGCCCCATTCGGTACGCGAGGTAGATACCCGCCCCAGTGATTCTTGGAACGAAACACTGGCTCGGGTAGTAACCGCAGTCTATGGCGAGGTTCGCCGAGTAATGAATACTCCGCTAAAAAGTCTTTACCTGGAAGGATGGCAAGAGCCTCACGCTGGAGGGAAAACTTCTACCCAGAAATGATGAAGTAATCCAAACGTAATGGTTCACCCCCTCCATCGGGAATGCGGGTGTCTCCCCGCTCTTTTGCGACCAAGATGGTCACGCTCCCCGGAATAATCTGAACGATTACCCCCAACAACGATTAAATCAACTAACCATTTGTGTGCCCCAGAAATGTTTGCTCATCTCCATCCTTTTTTACCTCCCGAATGGGCGCCTCAGAGCGCCATTTTGTTAGCGTGGCCCCACCCCGACAGCGATTGGGGGCCATTGCTATCAGAAGTAGAGACCGTATTTACCACCATCGCTGCGGCAATATGTCGCCATGAACGTCTGCTAATCGCGGTTCACAATGAACAGGTATCTACCCGCGTCACCCATTGCCTAAATCAGGCTGGGGTAGCGGAGGAGCGTTATACCTTATTCCACGCTCCTTACAACGATACCTGGATGCGGGACACCGGTCCCATTACCGTAATCGAGGACGGCTGGCCCGTATTGCTCAATTTTCGTTTCAATGGCTGGGGGGGAAAATTCAACGCAGAGTTAGATGATGCCCTGACCTTAGCCCTTCATACTGCGGGAGCCTTCGGATCAACGCCAAGCTGTCAATTTCCGTTGGTGCTGGAGGGAGGGAGCATTGAAGTAGACGGGGCGGGAGGCCTACTTACTACGAGCAGTTGTCTGCTCGCCCCTACTCGAAATCCGGAAATGGACCGTTCGGAGGTAGAAGCGGCATTGCGTTCCTACTTCGGAGTAGAGCGGATCCACTGGTTACACCACGGTGGTTTAGCAGGAGATGATACTGATGGTCATATCGATACTCTGGCGCGTTTTTGCTCTCCTCACCTGATTGCCTACCAGGCTTGTACCGATCCTGACGATGAGCACTTCGGCCCCTTGCGGGCCATGGCAGAAGAGCTTGCCACGCTACGTCAAACCAATGAGGAACCCTATCACCTAGCGCCTCTGCCTTGGCCACGCCCTCACTATGCCCCTGATGGTCATCGATTACCGGCAACTTACGCCAATTTCCTCATTCTCAACGATGCAGTACTGGTCCCCACTTACGATGACCCCGCCGATGTCCAGGCACTAAATACCCTGCAACATTGTTTTCCTGATCGCCAAATCGTCGGCATTCCTTGCTCCCCGCTCCTCCTTCAACATGGCAGCCTGCATTGCGTAACGATGCAATTACCATCCTTGGTCATCATTCCAAATTTTCTACGTGGTTGATAACCCAAGTTGCCACCTAGAGCGCTTTTCTCCCCTCTCCCTCGGCACTGGTCTATTTTGATTCTTGCTATAATCGATTGAAAATCATACACTATTC
>CAUYTY010000004.1 GCA_963575655.1 Gammaproteobacteria bacterium
ACTAATAATAGATTATTTTTACTTGCTTGTCCCCTAACCAACGCGCAGGTTAGTATATTCTCCATAAATGTTCCTTTTGTTTCTGAAAAAACATTCCGACAGCTATTGCATTCATAAAGATTTCTGCTGCCGTTGCTGGATGTATTATAAGTTTTGGAGATACGGCAGTCTTCAGAATTGCAATGAAGGCAGCGGATTGTGGTCAACATTAAGAGCTTCTTCAAATTATCAGGAAATGGGATGATTTTAGCTTAAGATAGAATAGTGTATAATTTTCAATCGATTATAGCAAGAATCAAAATAGACCAGTGCCCTCACCATCCCCCAATCTAATAAATTGAATACTCAACACATGAATGATATCGTGCTGGCCGTACTTTTAGCTAGACGCACTTAGATTTCCTATCCCTTAATCGGCAACAACCTCCTCTGCGATTATCCCTACGAGATGAAACTCCCCCCTCTAACAAACCCAGATATCTCCGACGATGATGTGTTGGACGCCATGCGTCATACTCCCGGCTATCTAGACATCACGGTTGAGGATTTCCGTGCCTTGTACCGGCTTGCCCATGAACATGCCTTGACGCGCACCTTCGCGCATATCCGAGCCGGTCAGCTGATGCGGAGCGGGATTAAACCGATCCAGTCGGGAGATATGCTAGACCAGGCCGCCCGCGCAATGGCCGATCAGGGACTGAAATCGATTCCCGTGGTCAATGACGAAGGCTGCGTTGTGGGAATACTGACGGAAAGCGATTACCTGCGTCGCCTCGGAGCGGAAGGGTTTCTGGGATTGATGTTACGACTGATGGCGGAGCCGGATGGGTTTAAACATCGTTGCCATGAGACACCGGTCAGCTCCACCATGACGACTCCAGCGGTGACGGTACCGGAGGAAGCCGACTTTTCCAGGATCGCGGCCGCCTTCCACCAATGCCGGGGGCGCAGCTTGCCAGTAATCGACGGTGCGGGACGGCTAAAGGGGCTCTTAATGCGTAAACAGTTTGTCGCCGCTTGTCATCTCGAACCCTGGGGGGAAATCGAGCCATGAGTCTACGCGACTATCTGCACAAGATGCGGGGCAGCATCGGCGGCAATCCGCCCCAAGTCAGTGGGTCGGAGATCCTTTGGTCTTGGATTGGTGGCTTTCTAGGCATCGCCGCCGTGGCTTGGGTGTCGATGTGGTTCTTCGAAGGCACAGATCTGACGCTGGTGATTGGCTCCCTTGGTTCTTCAGCAGTGCTCATCTACGGAGCGGTGCGTAGCCCCCTTGCGCAGCCACGTAATCTGGTGGGTGGGCATATTGTCTCCGCCATCATCGGGGTAGCCTGCTACAAGCTGCTACTGGACGTTCCTTGGCTGGCGGAGGCTTGTGCGGTATCCACCGCCATCGCAATGATGCACGCCACCCGTACCCTCCATCCGCCGGGTGGAGCCACTGCGCTGATTGCCGTCATTGGTTCGGATAGCATTCACCAAATGGGGTGGCTCTATGTCCTTGTACCCGCGACTTTGGGTCCCCTGATCATGCTCACCGTTGCATTGTTGGTAAATAATATCCCGAAGACTCGGCGCTATCCGGAGATATGGTTTTAGTTTCCTCAGCCACCACACCGGTTCCCCCCAGGGCTTTTCTGAGTCGTGGTGGGACCTCGCATTCAATCTCGCTGGCTAGTTCAAAGGTAAACCAATTGGGCTTATCTCTGTTGTTGGTGAAGAAATGGTTGGGTGCTATCTCCGTGAAATACGTAGCATTGGCCGTTGTTTTGTGCGAGAGTCTTCTTGTTTCCTAGCATGTTATGATGTCCTGTAATGGTAGTGTTGATTATAAGAGGCGATTGTGACCGCTAATTATTTGCGTAGTGGTGACCTTGATGAGATTGTTCTGCTTACCAATTGAGCCATAGTGGTTGGACATTGGGGGGGAGATCCGCGAGTCTCCCGAGGTCGGTATAGGGCGAATCGGGATGGTGAAAATCGGAACCTACCGAGGCGGCCAGGCCAAAGGTACGGGCATATTGGGCCAACACCTGAATATCGTTGGGGTGGCGGCCGGAGATTACCTCTAGCCCCACCCCGCCGCAGTCACGAAATTGACCGAGGAGTTGGCGTAAACGAGTGGAGGAAAGGGGATAGCGCAACGGATGCGCAAGTACCGCCTGACCTCCCGCAGCTTGAATCCAGTCTATTCCCTCATTGAGCGTTGCCCACTCTCCCGCGACATATCCAGGTTTGCCCCGGACTAGGAAATGGTCGAATGCTCCGTTCATATCTCGGCTATGTCCACCAGCGACCAGAAAACGGGCAAAGTGAGTACGCGAGACGATTGGTCCGCGTGCCAATGCCTGGGCGCCCTCAAAGGCGCCGAGGATACCGTGCGTGGCCAAACGTCGTCCCATCTCTTCGGCGCGCCAATTCCGAACCTCGCGTAATCGTAACAGCCCTGCCTGTAACACGGGGGTCGCTGGATCGATGCGTAATCCCACCATATGGATGGTTTGGCCATTTTCCCAGCTTACCGACAATTCCATCCCTGGAATCAGGATGAGCCCCAGTTTATTTGCCTCTGTCGTGGCCTCGGCCACGCCATCGGTGCAATCGTGGTCGGTAAGGGCTAATACCTCTATCCCTCGTTCTTGGGCGCGACGCACCAATTCAGTGGGCGATAAGGTCCCGTCGGAGGCGGTCGAATGGGTATGGAGGTCGTAGCGAGTCATTCGGTTGTGGGTGCTTCTGTGATGTTTACCCGCGTTCCGGCTTGTACTTGCTGGAAAAGCTCGATGATTTCATCGTTACGCATTCTGATGCAGCCGTGAGAACCGGGAATGCCCATGGGACTCTCTTCTGGGCAGCCGTGGATATAGATATAACGGGCCATGGTATCCACCTCGCTCAGTCGATTACGCCCTATCTCTAGGCCGGAGAGCCACAAGATTCGCGTGAGGATCCAATCGCGTTGGGGATGGCTCGCGCGTAGGGCCGGGGAATAGACCTCACCGGTGGGGCGACGGCCGACGAAAACCGTATTGGGCGGGCGATTGGCCCCAATGCAGGCCCGTATCTGGTGCCAACCACGGGGGGTTTGTTCGCTGCCGCGACGCTCCCCAACTCCCTTGCGGGCGGTGGATACGGCTACGTCCATCACGATGCGCGACCCTGTGATGAGTCGTAGACGCTGTTCGGCGATGCTCACCAATACCAGAGGTTGGCTCACGCGGCTTCTTTTTTGGATTCGTTCGGGAACAACTCGTCGGTGAAACCGAAGAGACGTAGATCACGAATGCGGTGGGGATAGAGGATACCGTCCAGGTGGTCACACTCGTGTTGCACCACACGGGCGTGGAAACCGTTCACTTCACACCGGATAGGCACTTTGTAGATATCGACGGCGCTATAGCGGAGGTGGGTATAACGAGAGACGACACCACGCATTCCGGGTACAGACAGGCAACCTTCCCAGGCATCCTCCATCTCCGCGCTGAGTGGCTCTAGCACCGGATTGATCAGGACCGTGAAGGGGATTTCTTCAATGTTTGGGTAATTGGGGTGGCTACGCACACCGAAAGCTACCACTCGCAATCCCACCCCGATTTGAGGGGCGGCCAGACCGGCCCCCTCGTGAGCGGCCATGGTATCGAAGAGGTCGCGTACCAGGGTATGGAGTAGGGAGGTATCGAAGTCGGTTACTGGCTCCGCAGGTTTGTTTAAGAGCGGATGGCCCATCCGCAGAAGAGAACGAACGGCCACTTTACAACCCCCGGATAAGTGGTTCCATCACCGCGCGTACTTGGTCCATGGCGGAGTGCAGGACGCGCTCGATAGTTGCTATCTCAATGACTGCCTCGACTCCCCGTCCGGCGGCCCAGTTGGCTACCACCGCGCAGCAGGCGTAGCACAGCCCCAATTCCCGAGCGAGGGCCGCCTCGGGCATCCCCGTCATGCCCACCATGTGGCAACCGTCGCGTTCCATGCGATCGATCTCGGCCCTACTTTCCAGGCGTGGTCCCTGGGTAGCACCGTAGGTGCCACCGAAATAGACATTCACTTCCGCCAATGCAGCCGCTGCGAGGAGCCGTGCCCGGAGCGCCATGCAGTAGGGATCGGTGAAATCGACGTGGGTGACCTGGATGACCGCTTTCTCGGAGAAGGCCCGTGTCGGGGATGATACTAGGTCGGGACCACCGTCAAAGTAGGTGTGAGCCCTGTCGAAGGTGTAATCGATGATCTGATCGGGGATGGCAATACGCCCAGGACTCAGCTCTGGGTGGATGCCACCCACGGCGTTAACCGCGAGGATTCGGTGGATCCCTGCCTCTTTCAATGCCCAGAGATTTGCTCGGTAATTAACGCGGTGTGGCGGTAGGAGATGCTCAACCCCGTGGCGGGGAAGGAAGATTATCTCGTGGTCGTGTAGGCGGCCATGGGTCAGCGGACCGGAAGGTTCACCATAGGGGGTGGATACTTTCTCTTCTACGTCGGTAATCTCCAGACCGGGTAGAGAGGTTAGGCCGCTCCCGCCGATGATCGCCAGGGTTTTGTCGGGTGTGGATTGCAAGGTTATAACCCCTTGACAGCGTAGATGCCGGCCGCATTGCGCCAGTAGCCGTGGTAGTCCATGCCATATCCGAAGACGTAGCGGTCGGGGATCTCCAGTCCGACGAAGTCCGGGACCAAATCCACCGTGCGAGGGCGGTTCTTGCGTGTCAGTACGGCGCTCAAGACCTCGGTGGCGCCGGCGCTACGACAGTAGTCGAGGAGGGCTGCTAAGGTAACCCCTTCGTCCAGGATATCGTCTACGACCAGCACTACCCGCCCCGCTAAGGATGTGACAGGACGCGCTATCCACGCCAATTCCCCTCCACGTGTTTGGTTTTCGTAACGGGTTGCGTGGATATAGTCGAGCTGTAGGGGAAAGTTCAGTCGCGTGAGGAGGTGGCCGACGGGGATGATAGCCCCACTCAGCACACAGAGTACTAAGGGGTTACGACCGGCCAAGCGCGCGGAGATGTCTATTGCGATGCGATCGAGGGCGGCCTCCACGGCTGCTGGGGGGTATAGGTAGTCGGCAGTGGCGAATACTTCCTCCATTGGATGGTTCACTCAGTCCCCTTGGTCGCGCGGCGGACGCTTGATGCTGGATATGGGTACGACGGTGTCGCTCGCTGGGCGCGACTCATCTTTGAAGTGCGGCCGGGCCATCATCGGCCGACCAGCATTGGTGGCTAGTTCGCGTTCACGCTCGGTAATCAAGACAAAGCAGTGGCGGATATCCTCGCGCGTGCTGGTAGCTAGGGGGTGGATCATTCCGGGTTCCACCGCTGTATCCCTAATTACCTTGGTTAGAACCGTTTTTACCGCACGAAGGATGATTTCCTCCTTGGAAGGTTCCACACCTAAAAGTTCTACGCTCATAGCATCGACCCCTGAGACGATCAGTCACTTTTGTAAAGGGAGAACGTACCGCAAGAATGCTGCTTTGTATCATAAAAATCCTGTGTTGTAATGCTCGTAGCCCTTCGTGTGGACACCCTTAGCGTGGACCTGTTACGCCAGCTTCTACTGATTTTCTGCTTTCTGCCCGTTTCCCTCGGATTGGTTACCGGTAGCGCCGTTGCAGCGGAGCGTGGCCTACTGTGGCGTGTGGAGACGCCAGGGGTGGCGCCTGGCTTTCTGTTTGGCACCATCCACTCGGAAGACCCCAAGGTGACGACCCTTGCCGAGCCAGTGGTCCACGCCCTGGAAGCATCAAACGAGTTATTGCTGGAGCTGGTGCCCAGCGAAAGCGAGCTGCGCACCGTCCAGCAAGCCATGTTTTTGCCAAGAAACGACAGCCTACAACGAATTATCGGGGCAGCAGATTTTAACCGAACGACGTCAGCTCTCATGGTTCATGGATTTCCCATAAAATTGGTGGGACACTTGAAACCCTGGGCGGCCGCAGTAATTCTTGGATTACCACCTCCCCGTACCGGCCTTATCTTGGATTTGATTTTGTACGCGCAGGCAGTGAAACGTGGTATGACCGTCGCGGGGCTGGAAACAGCGCGTGAGCAGAGCATAGTGTTCGATGGGCTGAAGGTGGCGGAACAAGTAGAGCTACTACGTGAAACCTTGGGTCACCTCGTCCACCAGGACCAGCTCTTTACCGAATTGTACGATGCCTACCTATCCCGAGATTTAGAACAACTTGCAGCCCTTAATGAAACCTATTCCCAGTTGAGCAACGCCAAATTGGGGCGCAAGCTTATGGATCGCCTCCTGGAACAACGCAATCATCGTATGGTTGGACGTATTGAGCCATATCTGCGACGCGGAGGAGTCTTTACGGCAGTGGGTGCCCTCCACTTAGCCGGTAAGACCGGACTCATCGAACAATTACGCGCACGCGGCTATCAAATTACGGCAGTGTACTAACTTTGCGAATAGCAACGTTCGCCTCTCCCCGTTGAAAAAGCGAATCAGTGCTTACTGCGAGTGATAACTTTCGATGGGCAATTGGTTATTCGAAGTGAGATAACGAATGATAGATATCTTCCACTCCACCTTCAGAGACCTCTTCTCGTCGCTTTTGATTGGGGGGCTGATGCTATTTTCGGGGTTGACGGCCGTACTGATTACTCGTCGCAACCTAACCCAGCGCTTCTTCCGATCCAGTCGCCAAGTCTATGAAGAAAGGCTGCGTGCTGAGGAAAATCTGCGCATCTTACAAATGGCCGTAGCGCAGAGTCCTAACCCAATCATCATTACAGATGTGGAAGGTTGTATCGAATATGTTAATCAGGCGTTCGAAACTACTTTTGGTTACAGTTGTGGAGAGTGCCTAGGAAGAAATCCGCACATCATTGCCTCTGGAAAAACTCCATTCCAAACCTACGGTGACCTATGGGATTCTTTGCGTGGTGGGATGCCTTGGAAGGGGAAATTATTCGATGTTGCCAAGGATGGTCAGGAACGGATCGTATTTTCACACATCTCCCCAGTTCGTGACCCCACGGGGGAAATCTCTCATTTTATCGGAATTCAAGAAGATATTACCGAGCGTCAGCGCCTTGCTAGTGAATTGGACCAGCATCGTTATCACCTCGAAGAATTAATTGCGTCGCGTACGGTGGCGCTCCAGGAGGCTGAATTAAAATATCGAATGATTGCCGACTTTACCTATGACTGGGGATCCTGGATTGCTGCTGATGGTCGCTGGATTTATTGTTCGCCTTCCTCCGAACGCATTACTGGTTACCGCGCTGAAGAATTTATTTCCGACCCTGGATTATTTTTGAGAATTATTCACGCGGAGGATCGTGAATTCGTACAGAAATATCATGAAACAACCACGAGCTGTCATCGTCCACATACCGAGATTTCTTTCAGGATTATCCGCCGCGATGGCCAAATCCGTTGGGTTGAGTATGTTGGTCAGTCGGTTTTTGACGATTCTGGGGGCTATCTGGGGCGCCGTGCCTCACATCGTGATATCTCGATTCGTAAACAAACCGAGGCGGCCTTAGTTTCCGCGCAAGAGACTACAGCGTTAGCGAACTGGCGCCTTAGCGAAACTCAGTACGCGATGGATCAATTGGGTATTGCAATCCATTGGATAACGGCGGAGGGTCGTTTCTGCTATGTCAATCAGGCGGCCTGTGCCCTTCTGGGGTATAGCGAGGACGAGTTTCTTGCTATGGCCTTGCCAGATATCGATGCGACGATCCCTCTTGACCATTTTAAAGAATTTCTCGCACCACTGCGGAAACATCGCAATCATTGTTTTGAAACCAGTCATCGTACCAAGGATGGGCGACTCGTTCCTGTTGAGGTTACGCTCCATATTCAACAGGCCACTGAAGTGGAGCATGTCATTGCCTTTGTCACCGATATTACGCGGCGTAAAGCAATCGAACTAGAATTAGCCGAGGCCAAGCTCCGTGCCGAGGCTGCTAATCAGGCCAAGAGTCAATTCCTGGCCAACATGAGCCACGAGATTCGTATTCCCATCCATGCCGTTCTCGGACTGACCCAACTACTTCTACGGAAGGCTGAAGATTTAGAGCAGCGTGATAAGTTGCACAAGATCTCTGATTCGATCCTCCATCTCCAATCACTCATCAATGATATCCTCGACTTCTCAAAAATTGAAGCCGGTCATATGATATTGGAGGTGACTGATTTTTCACCTACTGACCTGATCACCCGAATTACTGGGCTCATTGCCTCCCGTGCGCAGGAAAAGGGACTTAATCTTACGATGGATTACGAAGAATTACCGAATCGCGTCCGGGGTGATCCGACACGACTGGCTCAATCCCTACTTAATTACTTGAGCAATGCAGTAAGATTTACCGAGCGTGGCACCATTGGGATCGCGGCTCGGGTTGTGGCAGAAACCGTAGATGACTTTTTAATTCGCTTTGAGGTGGCCGATACCGGGATTGGTATCGATGCTGAGGGCCAGTCTCGTCTATTCCAACCTTTTGAGCAGGTCGATGGCTCCATGACCCGCAGATATGGTGGAACGGGTCTCGGTTTATCCATTACCCGACGCCTCATCGAGCTAATGGGTGGTGAAGTTGGTGTGGAGAGTGAAGCAAAACAAGGGAGTTGTTTCTGGTTTACGGTTCATTTAGGTCGTTCCACCGATCTGGTCGATGGGGTCGCAGATGTCGTATCGGAAAAAGTTATGATATCCCCCCCCGACATTTGGGAAACATTGCAGCGTGATTGTGCTGGGGCATGGTTGCTTTTGGCTGAGGACAATCAACTGGCCCAAGAGGTGACTGTTGGGCTATTACGATTTTTTGGGCTGCGTGTGGAACATTGCCAATAATGGTGCCGAGGCCATCGAGCGGGCAAGTGCGAATGCCTACGACCTGATCCTCATGGATATGCAAATGCCGGTGACCGATGGTCTAACGGCGGCGCGCGCCATTCGTCTCTTGCCTGTTCATCAAACTACGCCCATTCTGGCCATGACCGCCAATGTCTTTCACGAAGATCGCGTGAATTGCCTGGCGGCCGGTATGAACGCATTTATTGCTAAACCGGTAGAATCAGATACCTTCTTCGAAACTTTGCTTAAATGGTTGTCGCCTCGAACTGGATATTATCATCCCGTGCCCGAAACGCATCCTGATGTCCAACCCGTTAGTAATAACGTAATCTTGCCAAACCCGTTGCCAACATCCTTGGAGGTGACTCCCGAGATCGATAGTGCGGTTGGGATGAAAAACATGTGGAGTAATGATGTCGATTACGCCCGTTTCCTCTCCAAATATGAAGACCTCCATGCCGATGATTCCGAGAGATTACGCATCAGTATCGAGCAGGGCGATGAGAACAAGGCGCGGTGTCTTGCTCATTCACTCAAGGGAATTAGTGGTATGCTTGGACTCTCTCGGGTCAATAAAGCGGCTGCTGCATTGGAGAGTGCCTTGCGAGAAGGGCAAGATTCCACCGCTATTGAGAATCTCGTGACTATGTTGGATGTCGAACAGCGTTCTGTCAGCGTCGCTATTAAGAACTTTGTTTCGGTCTTTGAGAAATCAGAAGAGCCATCCCTAAATCTTTCCAAATAATCTTAGGTGACTGTTCTAGCGTATTCGGTGTAGGGTGAGCAAATGAACCTATCGTTTGCCCATTCTGTTCTGATGGAAGGAGTCCCTTTTAGAAATGATGAGGGGGGATAACCATTGGGCAGCCTACTGACTATTATTAATAACTTCCGTAAGTCTGAGGTTTCAAAGGATGATATTACTGTGATAGAATTCAAACCGCTGCCATCCTTACAACATGGGGGGAGTACCTAATGATTGTGGTGGAAGAAACCGACCGGGGTGTGAAGTTGCGTTTGCCTGCTGAGGTTGATTATAAACTCCAACAGGAATTCCGAAAGTGTTATCGTGACCGTCCTGCGGGTCCAGGTGTTTCATATGAGATTGATTTCCAGGCGGTGATCAGCATTGATAGTTCTGCGCTGGGAATGTTGCTCCTGTTGCGGAGTCATTGCGGGGACGATGATTCCGACATCCATCTGATCAATTGCAATCCTACCATTAAGAGAGTCTTCAAAATAGCTAGGTTTAATACGATGTTCAATGTTGATTAGAACCCTGCGGGTTCTAATCTGTGTGATCGCTTCGGGATTGCACAAAACAAGAAATTAGCACCTGGCCGAGGATCACGAATCCCAGTAGGGGTGACATTCGTGATCCTCGGCTGGGTGGCGGGTGGCAGCTTGGATTATTAAACTGGTTCCTCACTGCCGAATACGTCTGCATCAATCTCTCAGTGCTGCGACTGTTCCCCCACTACCGATGGCGTACAGCAATACGCCCTGGACAACCGGGCTGGCTAAGATGGGGGAGCTTTCCAGATGAAAGCGGCCGAGGATACGGCCGTCCTCACGATCTAATGAGTGGAGATAGCCCTCTAGGTCGCCCACTAATACGGCATCGCCGTAGGGGGCGGGAGCGGTTAAGGCGCGGTTGCGTAGGACCTCTTGGCGCCATAGAGCGGAACCCGTGGAGCGGTCCAAGGCCCATACCACGCTATCTTCGTCGGTCACGTAGACGTGGTTGCGGTCTATCCCGAGGCCGGTGGCGCTGGAGATCTCACGAGCCCAGTACAATTGGCCATCCACGGCGTTTACTGCCACTACTTGGCCCTGAAAGGCGGCTACGTACAGGGTACCGTCAAATAGCACCGGGTCGCTGTCGATGTCCACCATACGCTCCAATTCGGAACGTCCCTTGGGTACGGCTACTATCGCCTCCCACAGCACATGGCCGTCTTGTAATCCAAGGGATATGAGATGCCCGCTGTCCAGGCCCACGAAAACTCGCCCCTTGGCAATCAGGGGGGCGCTGGTGCCGCGTAGGCTGAGGATCGGGACGGTACGACTGAAGACCCACATACGGCCGCCGTCAGTGGCCGATAGCCCGACGACGCGCCCATCCATTGTACGCACGGCCACGACCCCATCGGCAGCGGCAGGGGGGGCGAGGATCTCGCTGGAGAGCGAGGTATGCCAACGCTCGCTGCCATCCTTGAGATTCAGTGCCACTATTTCCCCTTTGCTCCCACCCACAACGACCAGTCCACTCCCTCCTCCGCTCCCGCCGGAGAGGGCGATGCCGGTCTCGGTGCGCCACAACTGCCCGCCCCCGGAGGTATCGTAGGCGGCCACGCTCCCGTCGGCGTTGGATACCACGACCCGTCCCTCCATTACGATGGGGCGCAGGCGTAAAAATTGTTTGGCGCTACCCACTCCGCTGGAAGCGGTCCACAGGGACCGCAATACCTCTTCGGTTGTGAGCGAGGGTAGGGGGGAAGGGGGCTCGGTAGTGTCGGCGGCAAACCACTCCCCGATGGTCGAGCAGCCCGACAGCCAAGTTGCTACGACCAGGAGCGCGCACCATCGTTTCGTGTTCATGCCTCTTTCCCTAAGTCGTCGAGCTTGAGGCGTAGATTTGTGGCCACCCCAGAGCTGGGAGAAAGTTTGGACAGGGCCGCCTGGTAGGCAGCACGCGCACCTGCGCGGTCGCCTTGAGTGCGTAATACGTCGCCACGCAATTCATCGGCCTCTGCCTGGAATCCAGCCGCTGCAGCGGCCTCGCTGAGGGTGAGCGCTCGCGCAAAGTCTCCTTGGTCCAGGATCAGACGCCCTAGACGTAACTGGGCGAGGGCCTTGAGGTGTGGGTCTGACCCCTGGGTGATGGCCCACTCCAAACGGCCCCTGGCGCCTGCTAGATCACCTTTCTCCACCAATGCCGCAGCTTCGGCCAATGCCCCGAGGATGGCGTAGACCGACGAGGGATACTCCTCCACGAGGCGTGTTCCGGCTTGTTGTACGGTGATGGTTTGATTTGTCTTGAGTCCTGCCTCGACCTGTTGATAGATCCGTGCGGCCGCCTCGGACTTATTGGCCTGCCAGTCATTCCAAGTACGCACTGCGAAGACCAGCACTAACCCAAGGGCCGAGCCGATTAGGACGCTACTCCCATTTTCCTTCCACCATGTCTTGATAGCCTCGACTTGTTGGTCTTCGGTGACGTAATGGTCCACGCATTTAATCCTCAGGTTGTTGTAATCGTTCTTTCTTTTCGTTGGGAAGGGGGTGAACGATTACCGGTTGTTTAGAAAAGTCGTTTGAGCACGTAGGTTGAGCGAGCGACTTTTTGCGAAGCCCAACTTTACAACATAAGCAATTCGCGGAAAATTAGGTTGAGCTACCTTCGTCAGCCCAACCTATGTGTTAACCCAAGTTGCCACCTACTTGCCCCCCCCCCCCCCCCCCCCCCCCACACGGGGGGGGGGGGGGACGCAACCCCCCCCCCCTTCTGGGGGGGTGTGGGGGGGGGGGTGGGTGGGGTCCCCGCGGTTTTGTTTGGGGGGAGCTTGGGTTTTTTGTGGGTTTTTTTGATTTTTGCGTCAAATAAAAAAAAAAAACTCCCCTCTAAACCTTAAAAAAACAAAAAAAAACCCGGCCCACACCCGCCACGGGCATAAACAGGAGGGGAAACAAAA
>CAUYTY010000005.1 GCA_963575655.1 Gammaproteobacteria bacterium
TGAGGTTGCGTTGTCAGGCAGGGGCTGGGTAGGGGGTTCCCGATAAGGTCTATTACTCACGAGCAAGATTCAGAATAAAGCGACAGAGGCTTGGGGCGCCGCGCAGTGGCATGGGTAGTTCACGTTTGGTGGTGTCTGTTAATTCTTTTGTCAATATATGGAGCCTTCAATTTTCTACGCTTACCATTTAATTCCCTTGAAAATTACATCCTTCCGAATAGTGCCACGATACTGTTCCACCACTTCAAATATACTGTGCATTACATCACCGGTCAGGTAATGGGGTTCTACGCCTATATCGACCAACCCTTGGTAAATCGGATTATAGTAATGTTTATCTTTCTCTTTTCTTGGGTTTTCAAGATGTTCAATTTTTACTTCATGCCCCCGAGCAGCTCCTACGCGCTGCACCATTTCAGCTAGCTCATTGGCTGTGAAGGTTTCCATAATTTGATTGAATATTCGTAGTTCGCCCCTTTTGGCTGGAGTCTTTTCGGACATATGGACGCATTGCAATGTGTCCTTGATATTCAGATATCCGCGGGTTTGGCCACCCCCGCCATACACCGTAAGCGGATAATCCACAACCGCCTGAGTGATGAAACGATTGACAATAGTACCAAAGATTTCATCATAGTTGAACAAGGTCTTTAGTCTATCATCAATTTGCGACTCCTCGGTTTCTATGCCATAAACGGGTCCCTGCATCAAATCAGTTACCCTCAAATCCCACATGCGTACCCCGAACCACAGTAAGTCGGTATCCATAATCTTGGTAGTGTGATAAAGGGAGCTCGCCTGACGGGGGAAAAGAAATTTATCCTTACGCCCTTTATGTTCGATATCGATCCAGCCTTCCTCAATATCGATATCAGGCGTGCCGTACTCTCCCATGGTACCCAGCTTAACGAT
The DNA here is from genome assembly GCA_963575655.1 of Gammaproteobacteria bacterium. Taxonomy (NCBI): domain Bacteria; kingdom Pseudomonadati; phylum Pseudomonadota; class Gammaproteobacteria; species Gammaproteobacteria bacterium. The sequence continues at coordinate 913 of CAUYTY010000005.1, forward strand.
ATGAGTGTGGCGTGCGAAGTCTCGTACCGCCCACATTAGATTGTTGGTTACTCGCAAATTATTGGTGATAGTGATATCAGCGTAATTGTAATCTATCAGCGAATAGGGGGCTGAAGGTTGTTCCGCGTAATGGATGATGGTATCGGGAATACCAGCAAATTGTTTATTAATGGACCAAGAATATTTCAATTTCCCGTCGAATAAACCGCGCATAATCTCCGGCCGAGTAAGGTCACCAATAATAACCTTGATCTCTTTCCCTGTCTTTTCATACCATATATTTACTCGTTCCAATAACGTGGGAACGGGATAAAGCATGCCGGTATCTAGCTCCACGCAGGCATTGCGACGGAAATAATTGTCAACAACCGTGACCTCGTAACCTCGAGCTGAGAAATACATGGCAGTAGGCCAGCCCAGGTAACCATCGCCACCGAGGATCAATACATGACTCATAATTTTTCCTCCTTATCGCCCGGCCAATATCGGTGGGCAGTGGGTTGTTCAGGTTTTTTCAAAAGTCCATGGTCTAGGAGAAAGCACTTTATCTGGTCAATATCGAGGGTCTGTTCCTGTTCCGAGATATAGGGCTTGGTAATCTGCGTGGTAATGGTGTCTTCATAGTCATAAGCGATCTCATTATAAATTCCTCGAAACGCCGGCAAGACACTGAAATAGTCGGTCAATTCGATAGTTCGGCGCATCTCCTCGGCGCTCATCAATTCTTCATATAATTTCTCGCCCGGTTTAACACCAATCTCTATTATGTCAATCTGTGCCGGATCCCGCTCATAATATGGAGCCAATACTCCAATCATTGCCTTCGCCAGATCCTCGATTCGTACCACCGGCATCTTGGTGATAAATACCTCCCCGCCGCGTGCCTTTTGGGCAGAATCAATCACTAGTCGCACGGCTTCGCTAATACTCATCACAAAGCGCGTCATCCTCCGATCCGTTAAGGTAACTGGTCCGCCTCGTGAGATTTGATTATGGAAGATCGGGATAACTGATCCGTTTGAGCCGAGAACATTACCAAAGCGCGTAGAAGCGAAAGTCGGGCCATGACTCCGTTTGGTGCTATTGGCGGCGGTCATCAATCGCTCGCCCATGAGCTTTGAGGTACCCATTACGTTGGTTGGGTTCACCGCTTTGTCCGAGCTAGTGAAAATGACGGTTTCAACATCATTGGCATTAGCTGCCGCGATGACATTTTGTACGCCTAGGATATTGGTCTGAACCGCCTGTTCGGGAGAGCGTTCGCATAAGATAACATGCTTAAGCGCCGCAGCGTGAAATATGATGTCGATTCCTCGACATTTACGAACCAACTCGTTTTGATCCCGTATGTCCGCCACGAAGAATCGAGCATGGGGATGGTTCACATAAGCCTGATCGAGAAAGAATAATTCACTTTCATTGTTATCCAGGCCAATAACTTCTGTGGGGGTGTAACGCTCATTTGATAATAGTTGTCTGACCAACTCGGAGCCCACCGTTCCGCAGGCACCAGTAACCAGCACTCGTTTGTCTTTAAAGATTTCTTCCATGCTGTGCTCTATCGTTGCTTAGTCAGAAAATAGGATACAGTCTCATCGAGTCCCTCTTCCAACTGGAATCGTACCGTCCATCCTAAATATTTCTGAGCTTTGCTGGTATCCGAGTAATTACGTTTTACATCCCCCAAGCGAGTTTTCCGATTTAAAATTACAACGTCCCTAATCCCTCTCTCCGCGAGCACGCCACATAGTTGTTCTGTCATTTCTTGAACTGTCGTTTCCTTGCTTGTCGCAATCTGAAACACTTCACCACCAATATTGTTTACTATGGCGGAGCGCATGACAGCATCAATTAAATCATCGATATAGATGAAATCCCGGGTCTGGGTTCCATCACCATAAATTTCCAAGGGCAAATTGTCGAGTGCTTGCTTAATGAATTTAGCTACAACGCTACTCTTATGAGTCGAGCCGGGGCCATAGACGTTACCGAAACGAAGGGCGATGGTTTGGATACCAAACGTTCGATTATATGCGGAACAGTAACCTTCTCCGGCTAGTTTACTTGCGCCATAAGGTGAAACGGGGTGTGCGGCTAGCTCTTCATGGATCGGTGGTTCGGCCTCTCCTACTGGGGCGCCACTGGAGGCAAAAATAAAACGTGAAACTTTGTTTAATCTTGCAGCTTCTAGATAGTTAAACGTCCCTATGACATTGACTAGACAATCGAGGCGGGGGTCTTCTACAGAAGGGCCAACGCCCGTATTCGCAGCTAAATGAACAATAATATCAATGTCCTTGGTTACTATTAAGGCCAAATCCGCGTCAATAATATCTCCACGTACCAGTTGGCATTGGCCAAACTGCGGGGCCGGTAGTGGGTTTTTATCGGAAACATCCATCTCGGTTACATTAATAACGCTACCCAAATCTTCCAGTGTGCCGACCGAAAGGTTGTCAATAACACGAATGGCATGCCCTTCTTCAGTCATAAGGCGTCCAATCAGGTTTGTGCCGATAAATCCACAACCCCCTGTAATAAGCCAGCTTGTAGTCATTTGGATATGCTTTCCAAGATTTTTTGGTGTTTCTGATCCGCGATGATCAGCATTGGAATTCAGTCAACTCAGGGGCTGAGTTTTCTATTGGTGAAAGGTTATGGAAATGGGCAAGCAATTCGTTTAGGCCGTTCTCAAGCCGTTCACTTGATTGCCAACCCGCCCCGTATATTTTTTCGGTATGTACCGCCAACGATAAGTGTTCCCGATAATCCTGATCGGTATAACGGAGCGGAGTAGTCGGTCTCAGTTTCTGGATCAATAGTGCTACTGATTCAATGGTAGGACTACTCTCCGCCACATTGTAAACCTCTCCCACGCTATTGTCTTGCTGGTGCGCCCAAAGTAGTGCCCGTGCCGCGTCTCTGACATGCACGAGGGGACGGGTTTGTGTTCCTTGGCCATAAACTGTAAGACTACGATTGGTTCCTGCGAGATAAACGAGCCGATTTGCTATCGCATCGAAACGAACATGTTGGGGTTTTCCTCCATAGAGCGTTGCCATGCGCAATACGGTAGTTCCGAAGTTTGTATCATTAGCCATGAGCACCGCACGTTCAGCTTCGTGCTTCGAACACGAATAAGGGCCAATTGGCCTGCACTTGGCTTGCTCGTCGAATAAACCTCCTGGTCCGTAAACACTAACACTGCTTGCGTATAGGAATCGAGGTACTCCTGCGTCAATACAGTGCTCCAACAGTCGAATCGTTCCCCAATGATTGACTTGATGAATACCGCTAGGTTGATCAAACGCAAAGGGAGTTCGAACCAAGGCTGCCAGGTGTATAACCGTACCAACATCTTTCATGGCCGCGCGGACCGCGCCAGGGGCAAGGATGTCGCCTTCCATGAATTCGTAGCGTGGTCCGCTCGGTAGGTTCATCAATGCGTTGATCGAACCGCTGCTCAGGTTATCCAGTATTCGAACACGAACACCCTCATAGTACCTATCCTCGGCAATCAGACGCAAAAGATGCGCTCCAAGGTAACCACACCCGCCCGTGATCAGAATGGTTTTTTGGTTCATTTTTAGTTCTTCTTAGAGACATCTCGTAAGTGGGTATGAAGCCCACATTCAGTCTTGCCGGTACCTTGCCATCTACCACTACGCAGGCCACCGCCGGTAAGTGGAGGTCGCGTGCATGGAGCACACCCAATGCTGACATAACCAAGGACATCTAATGGATGTTCCGGTAAGCCATGGTTCCTCACATACTGCTGCACGTCCGATTGAGTCCATTCCAGCATGGGATGAATTCGTATCCGATTTTCCTTAGACACCTCGACAATATCGGCCTTGGCACGGGTGTGTGACTGGTCACGTCGGATTCCACTAATCCAAACACGATAGCGACGCATTGCCTCACGCATTGGGGCAACCTTGTGAATTTCACAGCACAAATCTGGATTAGTAAGATACAGTGGTTGGTTAGCATACCATAACCCTTCTTCCATGCTGTTTCTTACAGTGAGAACTTCCAGGTTTAGATTCCAACTATGTACTAAGCGATCTCTAAATGCGATTGTTTCTGGAAAATGGTAACCCGTATCGATAAAAAGAATCGGCAGTTGGGGAACTGTACTGGCTATCATATGCAAAAGAGGAACACTCTGTGTTTGAAAAGAGCTGCTTGCTGCGATTTCATTCGGAAAGTTTTTAGCAGCCCACTCCAGAATTTCCTGAGGTGATTTTTCTTTGAGAGTCACGGAGGCACCATTTAAAAATTCGAGGACAAGTCTTACAATCAAGTGTGCGCCTGGTAAGATTTATTCATGGCAAGACAATTCTTGCGAGTTGAATATGCTGGTGTAGTTTATGTGTGTTGCATTTGCAATGCAGCTACGTCCAGGGTAAGAGGACGTTTCATTTTTCTCACCTCTCATGCACGAAAAGAGGGAGGGCAAGTCTTGCGATAAAACGTATGTCTGGTAATGTTTGTTTCCGATATTCAACTCTCCTGAACCTCTATTTCAATTTCAATAATGGGCGATTTGGTGATTCTGGCCTGGGAATCAACCGCTTTTTTGCACAATCCACCAACAAATCCATCTCCTCCAGAACGATCTGTCCAATTAGTGGCTCACACAATGGCGGTCCAATAATACAATCTGTGACAACGATGCGATCGCCAATCATAATCTCCAGTCCAAAACCAGTGGGTAACTCTTCCTTGCGCTCGTCTGCGTAGGTCACGATGACCTTTTCGCCTCGGATGAGTTTAAGTTTATCTGCTTCATCTTCCGGCAAAAGAACCATTACGGCCCCAGTATCTACTAGGCAGTGACGCTCCGACACAGAAATCTGTTCCTTTGATATATATCCGCGCATGGCCGCACCAACGTCTACGATATTACGAAACCTTGCAGTAACCGTTACTTCACCCATGAGTTTGTGGCCTTCAATTAAAAATGGTTAGATCCGGAAATTCGGGGTCAGGTCTTGCAATTAAGTACACACCTGGCAAGATTCTTTCATAGCAGGACCTTTACGAACCGAATACGCTGGTGTAGTTCGTCACGTTACCTCGCGTGGGGAACCAATAGTTATTTAATGACCATATCGGCAAGTTTGAGGACGGCAACGATCATACCGATAGACCAGCGCATGTTAGTGTTGATTGCCTGGCTGATTTTTAGCTCAATATTTTTTTCAAATACATCCGTACGTGAGTTAAGTCTGGTTTCAAGAACTTTTAATTCTCCTTTAAGTCCATTAAATTCACCTTTAAGACTTGCGACATCCGCCGTTACTTCGTCAAGTTTTGCGTCGAGATGGTTGATATGGTTGTACTGCGATTTTAATAGCAGAGTATTGATATTATCTTGGGTAAGTTCTTTGCCACGACTGAATCTCTCCTCGATACTCCTTAATTCGAGGAGTGATCATCTCAATTAGCATATCGTCAACTTTAGTTGTATGCATAGCAATTACCCCTTTCAGAAGTCAGAAAAATTATGGTCAGGCCTTACAGTCAAGCACGCACGGTTTGGTAAATTTATTTTCAAGAGTCAGGTCTAAAACTTTCAATCGATTGGCGGTTCGCTGATGTCGCTGTTCGTAAAACTGTGCTTTACGTTAAAAAATATACACCCCGGCCTTGTCGATAGATGATTTTAGTTCGCAAATCATCAGTAGCAGACCGCTATTTGATAATTACGTCGAATTCTACTTGGTCAGGCTGTCCTGAACACCATGCCCTGTTCGTACTTGTTGATGCTGATCACTTGCATACTAATAGTTTTTTCTCAAGAATTTTCGCCGCACCGGCCCGGTCTATTACACCATGATTTGTCGACTATTAAATAACCCAAGTTGCCACCTATGCGGTGAGAAACGAAAAAGCCCCTATCCCTTCGGGAGAGAGGGAAAATCGCGCTAGGTAGCAACTTGGGTTAAATAAGATGTCAAGAATTTTTCGTGAGTGGTTGTGATTCAGAGTCTTAGATCTGATTCGGTAGCCGACAAAACGTACTTGAGATCGTACAGTACATGCGATGGTTTGCCAAGACTACGAATAGCTACCTCTCCCATCCTTTTGAATTGATGGTGCGCAACGGCAAGAATGATAGCGTCGTAGGTATTAGATTTTGGTTCATCAATGGGGGTGATGCCGTATTCATGTTGTGCATCTTCGACAGTTACCCAGGGGTCGAAGATATCGACCTTGCAGTTGTAGTCTCTCAATTCGGAGACAATATCAACTACGCGAGTATTCCGCAGATCAGGACAGTTTTCCTTGAAAGTTAGGCCCATGACGAGAACCCTTGCGCTTTCAACTTGGATACGATGCTTGGTCATTGCCTTGACCAACTGGGCGACGACGTAGGTGCCCATGCTGTCATTTAGACGCCGACCCGCAAGGATGATCTCAGGATGATAACCGATGGCTTGTGCCTTGTGAGTGAGGTAATACGGGTCTACACCGATACAATGCCCACCAACCAAACCGGGACGAAAAGGCAGGAAATTCCATTTGCTACCCGCAGCCTGTAGGACATTCTCAGTGTCGATACCCATCTTATTGAAGATAATCGCAAGTTCGTTGATTAACGCAATATTAAGGTCGCGCTGGGTGTTTTCGATAACCTTAGCGGCCTCGGCGACCTTGATGCTACTAGCCTTGTGGGTCCCCGCCGTGATGATTTCGTTATAGAGGGCATCGACCAGGTTAGCGATCTCAGGTGTCGAACCAGACGTAACTTTCTTGATGTTAGTTACGCGATGTTCCTTATCCCCTGGATTGATACGCTCAGGGCTATAGCCGCAATAGAAATCTTGGTTGAACCTAAGACTAGAGGACCTTTCCAGGACGGGTACACAATCCTCCTCGGTGGCGCCGGGATAGACCGTCGATTCGTAAATAACGATGTCACCCTTTTTTAGTATCTTACCTACGGTTTCACTGGCCTTGAGCAGTGGGGTAAGGTTGGGGCGTTTATATTTATCAATCGGGGTGGGAACGGTGACGATGTAACAGTTACAGGCGCGTAGGTCGTTAATTTGGGTGGTGTAAGTTAGATAACGAGCCGCTTGGAGTTCTTCCGTAGTGGTCTCTAGGGTAAAGTCGTTACCTGACTGGAGTTCATTAATACGTCTTAGATTGATATCAAAACCAACCACTGGACGTTTCCGACCGAATTCAACGGCCAGGGGAAGACCTACGTAACCCAGACCAATAATCGCTAAATGAAGGGAGGATAGGTTCATTCCTAATTTTATTCCAGGAAATTTCTATAAAACCCCACAATCTCGGAGAGTTGCGGGGATGAATCGCTACCGCAGGGGATGGGTGTTTGTTGCTACCTCAAAACTCCTCGAAGTCATTTGGCTTACCAGCCGCTTTGGTTCCTCTCGCCATTTTACCGTTTACTAAGAACATTCCGTCCTTTCGAGCTACTGGTTGAGCAGGGCGGCTCGCGGTCTGTGCCCGATGAACGGGTGTGCTTTGTGGTGCAGAGTGTTTGGCGGAGGTGAAATAGACAGCAACCATCTCTTCGAGACTGGCAACCTGTGCTCCCAATTCTTCTGCGGTAGCGGCCAATTCTTCGGCAGAGCTGGCATTGTGTTGGGTGAGTTGAGAAAGTTGACTCATGGCCGTATTAATCTGGCCAACACCACTGGATTGTTCCTTAGAGGCAGAAGCGATCTCCTGAACCAGATCTGCGGTTGTGGTAATGGCCGGGACCATTGCTTCAAGAAGATGCCCCGCTTTTTCGGCGAGGCGAACGCTACTGGTCGCTAATTCGCCGATCTCCTGAGCTGCGATCTGACTACGTTCGGCGAGTTTACGTACCTCAGCCGCTACTACCGCAAATCCCTTACCGTGATCCCCGGCCCGTGCGGCTTCAATGGCGGCATTCAAGGCAAGTAGATTGGTTTGATATGCAATATCGTCAATGATGCCGATCTTGCTGGCGATCTGTTTCATGGCGGACACTGTTTCAATTACTGCCGTTCCCCCTTCGCGGGCCTCTGCCGCCGCTTGGGTGGCGCGGGTATTGGTGACCTTGGCATTGTCGGCGTTCTGAGTGATGGAGGCGCTCATTTGTTCCATGGCCGCGCTGGTTTCCTCCACGCTGGCGGCCTGTTCGCTGGTGGCTTGACTCAGCGATTGGGCGGTGGCCTCCACTTGGGCAGAGGCACTGGCCAGTTCTTTGCTGGTGTTGTGAACTTTATCGAGGACCTGCTTGAGGTTGCGTACAATTACCCAGCCGATGGCAACCACTATGCCAAGTACCAGCAGAGCAATGGCGATGGATAATTTAATCGCAGAGTTCTTTGTAGTTAGAGCGTCATCAGCCGCTTTTTTTCCCAGAAAAACGTTGTGCGTTGTGTGTTCATCAATGGTGACTGCGAGTTTCTCGGCGACGGGTCTGACATTTCTTATGATCTCGCGCGCCTTGTCATCATGTTGTTGGCGAATTTCCCCTAGAAGGGATTCGATCACCGGTTCATACTGGGAAAATAGCGTTTTCTCTTGTTCAAAGAGCATTTTATCCTTGTCGTCAGCAATTGTACCTTCATATTTCCTCAACTCTTCCATGACCGCTTGAATGTGTCCAGTAACTTTCTTTTCTATCTCGGACCTTTTATCATTTTCTGTATTTAGGATATTATTTAGGTCTATACGTATTCGTAAAACAGACTCTTTGAGGTCATCAAGAATCACTAATGCAGGAACTGTGTTTTCATTGGCGAAATTGGCGGAGGTATAAATACTTTCGATTTGGTGATATCCCAAACCAGCCAGACTAATCAGGCCGACCAGCGCAGCGAAAATCAGTAGATATAATCTTTGTGAAACGGTCATGAACTATTTCCTCCTCTTGTAATGGATAAAACGATCAATTCTTGCCGCCCGTTGCTCAACGGGATCCAAAGTAGAACAAAATCCAACCCAGTAAGATGTGATCCAGACCTTCGGGAGGATCTTCCAGTCCATTGGCTAAGGCTGCGAGCAGGATTATAAAACAAGCCAATACTACAAGCAAGGCTTTGAGGTGAATCCAGAGACGTAGCCAGCGAGATAGCGGACGAATTCCCCGTCGTCCCCGGATATGGTTGACGACAACCCCCAACAGATAGACAAAGATCAGAAAGATATTGTCAAATCCATTTGATTGGAATAATTCTCCGCGTGCGAGCAGCATTACGCCAGTGAGAAATAGCACGGCCAGGATGATGAAGCGAATAGTATGACGTGGCAGCCACAGCGGATTAGCCTCTTGGGTGATTAGGTGGTGATCCTCCAAATATGGCTGAAGTCGGGTGGGCACCATCAAGAGCTGACGTGAGGCGAAATAATGAGCCAAGATGATTAGCATGGCCTCCGAAAGAAGTAATCCCACGGGTCTATCGTGCCAGGTGAGCCACACGAATACCCATACCACGGTGAGCGCCACAATCGCTCGGATACTCCCCGGTGGTAGCCCTAGAGGATGCGACGGGGATAGCGTCGCATCCGGTATTGCGGGGTTATCGGACATATTCCATCAGAGTCGTAACGACTCGAATATCGGCGGGGATATCTACTGGACCCACATCCCAGATCATGAGTTTTTGCACATCGGCGGGGAATTCTAATTTTGCTTTGGGGTTGATGGGGCGCAGAAATACTTTTCTTGCCATTTGATTCTGGCCATTGACACTCAATAAATAGCTCAATACTGCCTCAGCCCCTTCACGATTCTGAGAATTTTCCAGGATCCAGGTAGGATGATCGTTCATGACTCCAGGATCGGGATAGACCACCCGAATTCCGCCTCGACCGGCTATGGCAGTCACGATTTTAGGTAATTCGGATTCGTAGGTCACAATGCCGGTGAGTGTACTGGCATCAGAGGCGAATTCGCCACTCAAATCTCCGGTAGAGACATGCGTATGGGAGGTCTGAGCCCAGAATTTCCTGAGATCGGCCGACGTTTCGTCAACATCCGTGGCTACTAGGGGCTCGTATTTGTTCAGGCGATTGTGAACAAAACTGATCGCCGCAACTGCGCCACTATTGGAAAATTTGGCCTGGGTAATGCCAATCTTGATGATTCCGCGTTTGTTGGCGGCGGGAGCATAATTCTTCCAGACCTGACCCGCAAAACTGGTGACATCGCTGTAACTGATCTTATGGCCTAGGACCTTTTCAATCTCGACGGCCGCATCTTCTTTTAGCACCAGAATCAGCGGGGTCGCACCAATTGATTTTGCGGATGGGGTGTAGCCCGGTGCGCCTAGCGCTAACAATCGGCTGGCGGTACTGACTAGGTCGCAACCACGCTTGTTGCCTTCTTTAATTTCTTGGATTAGTTCGCCGGAACCATCAAAGAAAATATCGATCTTGAGGCGTGGATAGACTTTCATGATCTCTGTCGGGAGATATTCCCCCATTGCCTTCTTTTCACTTGCAAAACAAAGTACCACTTTACCGGAAACCGCTGTGGGTGTGGCTACCTCCTGCCAGGTTTTTGATATCCAATCCTGCCAGGTCGGAGGGGCGGCCCCAACCGAGTTTGTCAGGCCGATCATGGCTATTAATAGCGCAAATTTAATCTTTTGCATAAATACCCTCTGTGAGCTCAGGTGATGTAAGGTTGCGATCGATCATCTTCTTCTGTGATCGATCTCGTTGTCAAGGCAGATATATTGCCAGAATTCTAAATGACTTCGTCAGGTTATGATTTATGATGAGGGCAGATGAGTTCGTCCCCCTGTACCAATCCGTCACGGGTGATTGCTCCAGAGATCAATAATGGGCGGACACGCCATAATCGGCATTCGGCCGCGACGGTGTGCTGCAACAGGGTTGCAAGGGTGCGAAAGTGGGGAAGGGAGGTTTCACGTTGTAGCTTGGCGGCAAAAACCGGTACCCAGCGTCCGAGGTGATCGTGCAGAAAGGCGGTAATCGCCGTAGCGATAATTCCCTCCGCGCGGGCCGCAACGGGACGACTTTGCGCATAGCCAAGTTTCACTAGGCATAGGCTCAAGAATTCTAATTCGCTACACAGATGGTCCGGTAAGTCCGGTTGGCCTTCTGCGATGGTTAGACCGAATGCCCGATAGAAACCACTGATATCAGCCAATTCCCGAGTTTGGCCCGCCAAACGTCGCCCATCGTCATAGGTGGTTTCGTGAAGGGAACAGATCGTACTCCCCAAAAACAGGCGCACATATTCTCCCTCCAATCCTGTACCCAATATCGTGTGCGACGCTCGTTGCGCCAATCGCAGGGCTCTGTGAATTGGGCCAGTAATAGGGTAGGGGAGGGGAGTGGTGAGCCGATTTAGGGCCTTGCGCAGAGTTACCCCTTGATTTGAATCGGGATAACTGAAGCCTAAGGCTAGGGTTCGAAACAAAGCGGCGCGGGCCAATAGATCTTCGAGAGTTGCAGAAGGTTTCCTATACACGGTTATAGTTGCGTTATTTAAGGTTTAACGGGAGAGTTGACATTTTAGTTTGGCCGAGAATCTACGAATATCCGTAAGTAACCCAAGTTGCCACCTATTCAAAACTCGGGATCGCATCCAATCGTCCCCCCT
>CAUYTY010000006.1 GCA_963575655.1 Gammaproteobacteria bacterium
GTCAACTTCAAGACTTGCTTTCACAAGCCTCGCCCTTTAGGGCGGGGTAGTTGACTTTCGCTATGGTGGACAATGGCTCAGGGTTCTTGAGCGTGGTGTGATATAGGACACATGTCAAGAGGGAGAGTGACCCAACGGACAAATATCCATATAATGGTTATGGAAGAATAAGAGTTCCCGACCATCGCCACTGCCGGTGTAGATTGAGGTACAACTATCCAACACACTCTGCGGGAACGGCTGCATGATTCTCGCAGAGAACGACGAAATAACAGTTTAGCCGTTTGCACAGTGGTAACTTGGATTAATTATAAATATCTTATTATCTATTCGGACTTCACGCAATGAAACAAGTGCTGGACCATGTGGTGGCTGGAAACTTTGGCAGTGCACTGACACGCTTGTGGGTGCTAGCCGAAGGCAGCGAGAACAGTATCCAGCGATTGAGTCTCTGGCAGCAGCGTTGGGACAATGGAATCCACCAGCAGCGCCTCAACGAATATAAGAAACTGTTCCATCATGGGAAACAAGACCCCTTTCCTTTCGATGCCGCCGAATATCCTTTGGCTCTGATCGAGGCACTGGATATCTTTCACGCCACCGAACGCCCAACCTCGGCCGTAGTAACAAAATCCAGCGCGCACGATCTGGATATCGAAGGTACCAAATATTACTTACTCCGGCGTCCTCCATTCGGCAACATCAAACCACCCGCAGAACGACAATCTCCAAACCTGGAAAAATATTTTCGCCATTTTCGTGTTGTACCGAATCATGTAAAAATCGGCGGTGCCAAAATTGAAGTTAGGATCGAATTTCTGGAATATGTCTCTCCACAATATGTACCGGAAGCGGAAAATCTGCACTTCCGCATCACTCATTTTCGTGATGAGGCCGCTCTGCAACTAGACGAAGATAGTGAAAATGGGCGTTTCTTTGTCACGGGACTCGACCGAAAAAAAGATCGAGAGAACAGCTTGGCCGCTGAACTAGAGACCGTACGTAATGATGCCGTGTCTCTTTGGGTGGTGCCGGAATTAACGGTTAGTCCTGATCTACGTCACCAATTAGCCAACTGGCTGGCCGAACATCCAGCGAAAAATCTTCTGCTATGCGTCCCCGGAAGCTTTCATGAACAGGACGGCGCCAATCGCGTAAATCGCTCTATCGTCCTCAATGCCAATGGTCGATCAGTGACCTACCAAGACAAGTGCAGTCAATTCAGCTTTCCTTCCGACCAGGGCGAACTCCATGAACACATCATCGCCCGACGCGCTGTGACTCTGCTGGTTACGCCCATCGGCCTGGTTGGAATCGCCATCTGTAAGGATCATTTTGATGCCGGCGCCGATGGTTTACTCCACGCAGCATGGGATCGTCTCGCACCGGACTGGCTGTTGGTACCGAGCATGGGCGATGGCAAGACCGTTAAGGCCCACCAGAGACGTGCGCGAGACAACTGGAATATTCGGCATACCCGTACCCTCGTCGCCAACCAAGAACCACGGACCACCTCCTATTCGCCAGATCCGGCACCCGGCTTCATCCACCGCACTGATAATCCTGAGCCGGTAACCGCAGGTGGCTCCACTTTCGCTCCCCCCACCCTGCCCACGACCCCACTACTAGGGAACCGTAAACCGCCCCTTAAGGCTGTCAAGTAACCTTCCGACACGAAATTAACTAAGCTAAACTGATTCACCTCAGTAAGTTAAGAACAGTTTAATTCTGGATGACAAAATGAGCGACCGTCCATTCGATTTTTCCACGGATGATCCCGAACGCATGGTAGAAAGTCAGCCCGAAGACCTGTTCCAGGCCGTTCGGACACTTTCCTGCTGGAATCAGCGCGCCTTGGCTATCGCCGAGCTGGCAATCTTTGGCTGGGCCAGCATTGCGCTGACCCAATCGAGAGACCGAGAAAAACTCGCGGAGATTCATGCCCTAATTCAGCGCCTACAGGTTATCCATCCTGTCGAGAACCAACCCCCGGAATTAGAAGTCGCCACCCGCTACCTACGCTGGGACGGTATGGCCCAATTGCTGGAAACCCGCGCCCACTCCCTCGACTATCACCGACCCGAAGAAGTAGAACAACGCACCCACATGCCTGCGCTCAAACAAGCGTTGGCAGCCGCCGATCCGACACAAGGGATACGCACTCAAGAATTGCTGGGGAAATTAGATCTATCCAAAGCGCGGCTCTCGCAACTCCTGACACTGGCCGAGGCAGCGGGATTGATCGAGCGCATGAAGCAGGGACGAGAATTGCGCGTATTCGCGGCAGGAATATGGCGAGAGCCCAAACCGGTCGAGACCAAGCCTAAGTCGAACAATTGGCGCGGAGCCAATTGTCTCTCCAGGAAAGCCGCATGATTCCCTTCACCGTTACTTTTTACAGCTTCAAGGGCGGCGTTGGCCGTACCGTTCTCGCGGCCAATATTGCCGCGCTATTGGCGCGTTTTGGAAAAACTCTGCTGTGGGATTTGGATATCGAGGCGCCGGGGTTACATCGTATCAGCGATTTGGTGAGCAGCAAGCTCAACGAATCCGGATTCTTCGAGTGGCTGCTGGATTGGCAAGACAAGCGCAAATTCGACCCACCGACACTCCGCGACCATAAAGATCTCCTCAAATGCCTATTACCGGTAGGTGCCCAAAGCAATCTATTCGTACTACCAGCCTTCGGCGAGGACGCCAATTTCGCCGACCTTTACCAGCAAATTAACTGGCCCCACTTCCTCGCCGAGGACCCGGATCTCGGTCTCAAGCTTTTTCGTGGCTTTATCGAATTCCTTGGCGAGCAGGGTTTTCGTTATCTCGTGCTCGATTCGCGCACTGGTATTACCGACATCGGCGGTTTTCTTGCCGCGCTATTGCCCCATGTGACGGTGCTGATCGGCAATTACGGGGTACAGAATACCGCCGGACTCAGGGCGATCTGGCCGGCGCTCCAAGCCCAAACCGAAAGCCGCGACCGGCACCGCGACCCGTTGCCACCTTTACGTCTGGAACTGGTGGCCTCACCGATCCCTATCGACGATCCGGTCGAGGAGCGCGAGTTACGGGCGATCTGGGCCAAGCATTTCGCTCTCACGGCGGAGCAGGTCATCCATATTCCTGAATCCCCGGTCCTGCGACGCACGGAAAAGATTCTTGCGCTCCACGGCCAACAAAGCGATATCGTCACCAGCTACGGCAAACTCGCCACTCGTCTCCAAGCCATCGACAACGAACGCCAAGCCGAGGATGCCGCCAGTCAGCGTACCCTCGCCGAACGTCCCGACCTCCTGGAGGGTCGCGACCCGCGCCGGTCGCGCACCGCGCAGGGCAAGCGTTTTGAGGAGCGCGTTGCCGACCTGCTGCGACTATTGGGCTACCGCATCGAGCCCGAGCAGACCGTCGACGGCGTCCGCGTCGACCTCATTGCCACGATGACCAAGGGCCTGGACGAAACCGTCTATTTCGTCGAGTGCAAAGACCGCGCTGACTCCGTCGGCAGCGACGTGGTGACCACGCTCTATGCCTGGCTCGACACCGCCAAGGCCCGCGCCCTCGGCGCCCGTGGCATGGTCGTAGCCCACCGCTTCAGCCCCCAGGCCCAGGAATACGCCAAGAGCAAAAACATCCGCCTCTTCACACCCGAGGACCTAGAACGCGCGTTGATCGATTTCAGTCCATATCTCAACCGCTTGGTCTCAGAGTTCGCCACCAGTCCGCTCGCTGCCTGCTACATCGATCAATACGTCCAACCGGAAAAGACGCCGGGCCAGACCCCGCTCCTACTGCCCCATGCCGCCACCTGGGCGAGTGGCGAGGGCAACCGGCTGTGGGTACTACTCGGTGATTACGGCACCGGCAAGACCACCTTTACCAAACGTTTCGCCTACGACCTCGCCCAACGCGCCCTAGGTGACCCGACGGCGCCGATTCCGCTGCTCATCAACCTGCGCGACTTCCCCAACAAGGCGAGCCTCGCCGACGTGCTGCACGAGCATTGGGCCATCCGCACCAACGAGCGGCGCGACCCGCAGATCTTCCAGCACCTATTGCAGCGTGGCCGAGTTGTCCTGCTGCTCGACAGTTTTGACGAAATGGGCGTCGCCCAGGCCCACCGCAATGTCGTCGAACAGTTCCGGGGCTTGGTGTATCCGACCGGCGCGGATGGCGACACGACGCGCAGCAATCGCATCCTGGTCACCTGCCGTGAGCAGTATTTCCGCGACAAGAGCGAGGCCGAGCAGGCCGTCACCGGTCGCGCCGACAGCCTGGAAAAAGCGGCCCGCAGTTTTGACGGCGCCATCGACCTCTTGCCGCGCTTTACCCACGAGCAGATCCAGGAATACCTGCGCCTGCGCATGGGCAAGCGCAAGGGCGCGGAGACCTGGACCACCATCAACAACATCTACAACCTGAAGAGCCTCGCCGACCGCCCGCAATTACTCGACATCATCATCGACTCGCTGCCGCGACTAGTGGCGCGCGGGGGCGCGGTGAACGCCGGGGCGCTCTATCTCGCCTACACCAACCAATGGCTCGAAGACCCGCGCATCCGTCCCAGCAAGCGCCAGAGCAACGACGAGCAGCTACGGCGGGTGCTGGAAACCCTGGCCGGCGAACTCTGGCGCCGCGACGGCCAGCGCATCCACCACTCCGACCTGTTCGCCCTCCTCAAGAAACGCGCCGACCTGCGTGGCAGCGTCCAGGTCGAAAATCTGGACGTGGAATTGCGCACCGCCGCCTTTCTTTCGCGCACGCCCGAGGGCAATTACGGCTTTTCCCACCGCAGCTTCCTCGAATTTTTCTACGCGCGCTCCATCCTGCTGGCGTTAACCAGGGAGGGAGACGGATTGGCGGAGGTGCTGGATAACGCACGCCTGAGTTGGGAGACAGCGGGATTCGTCGGCGATTTGCTCGATGACGAGACCTTGCCCGAGGCGCGTAAACGGGTCGCGGCACTGCTCGCCAATCCGACGACAGCGGCGGCGGTGCGAGGGAATGTTTATCTGCTGGCGTATTCGATTGCGATAAAACGCGCTCGTCGCACTGACCCTAAAGCCATGGCCGATTGGCTGCCCAAGGAAGGCGCCTATCTCGCGGATTGCGATCTGGTTGACCTGGACCTGTCATCCGCCAATTTCTCCGGTGCCGACCTTTCTCGGTGTCGGTTGGATCGCAGCCGTTTGCAATTCGCGAACCTTCACGGCGCACGGTTAACGGGTGCGAGTTTAATCGAAACCGATCTGACCGATTCCCAGGCGATGGGCGCCAACTTTAGCCTAGCCCACGCCGAACGTGCCCAAGCCATCAGAATCAATCTGGAAAACGCTACCCTGATCGACTCCTCCTGGGTGAGCGCCGATTTGGCAGGGGCGGTTTTGGAAGGGGCCGATTTCAGTGGCGCCAGACTACGGGCTGCGCATTTAGCAGGTGCCGTGGGTTCTCCACACATTGACGGTGCATTTCTCGATGGACTGACCTGGGCTATTACCGGCAAAGTGCCGGCACTACGCCCCACTCGTCCGTGGTTGGTTTATCCCTGGCTCCACTTTCTTGCGATTGACAGTGTCGCCTTTTCCCCAGACAGCCGCCGCTGTTTGACGGGGAGTTTCGACAATACCGCCCGCCTCTGGGATGTGGAATCCGGGATCTGTTTACTTACCTTCCAGGGGCATCAGGGCACGGTCACCAGCGTTGCCTTTTCTCCCGATGGCCGCCGCTATTTGACGGGGAGTCACGACAATACCGTTCGCCTCTGGGATGCGAAATCGGGGAACTGTTTACTGACTTTGCAGGGACATCGAGATTCAGTCACCAGCGTCGCATTTTCTCCCGATGGCCACCGCTGTTTGACGGGGAGTGTCGACAACACCGCCCGCCTCTGGGATGCGGAAACGGGGAGCGGGTTACTTACCTTGCAGGGACATCAGAGTATTGTCACCAGCGTCGCCTTTTCCCCCGATGGCCACAGATGTTTGACGGGGAGTTCCGATAATACCGCCCGCCTCTGGGATGTGGAATTGGGAAGTTGTTTACTTACTTTGCAGGGGCATCTGAGTTCGGTCACTAGTGTTTCCTTTTCTCCCGATGGTCGCCGCTGTTTGACAGGAAGTTCCGACGATACCGTCCGCCTCTGGGATACGGAATTGGGGGGCGGGTTACTTACCTTGCGGGGAGATCAGTTTTCCGTCTCCAGCGTCGCTTTTTCCCCCGATGGTCGTCGCTATTTGACTGGGAATCGAGATAACACCGTCCGTCTCTGGGATGTGGAAACGGGAGATAGATTACTTACCTTGCAGGGGCATCAGAACTTGATCAGCAGCGTTGCCTTTTCCCCCGATGGCTACCTCTGTTTGACGGGGAGTTGGGATAACACCGCCCGCCTCTGGGATGCGCAAACGGGGAGCGGATTACTTACCTTGCAGGGTTATCAGAATAGAGTCACCAGTGTCACCTTTTCCCCCGATGGCCGCCGCTGTTTGACGGGGAGTTTGGATAACACCGCCCGCCTCTGGGATGCGCAAGCGGGGAGCGGGTTACTTACCTTGCAGGGGCATCAGAGTAGTGTCACCAGCGTCGCTTTTTCCCCCGATGGCCGCCGCTGTTTGACGGGGAGTGTCGACAACACCGCCCGCCTCTGGGATGTGGAATCCGGGAGCTGTTTACGTATCTTGCAGGGGCATCAGAATACTGTCACCAGCGTCGCTTTTTCCCCCGATGGCTGCCTCTGTTTAACGGGGAGTTGGGATAGCACCGCCCGCCTCTGGGATACAAAAACGGGGGACTGTTTACTTACTTTGCAGGGGCATCATGACTCAATCACCAGCGTCGCCTTTTCCCCCGATGGCCGCCGCTGTTTGACGGGGAGTTGGGATAACACCGCTCGCCTCTGGGATTCTAAATCGGGGGACTGTTTACTGACTTTGCAAGGGCATCAGGGTTGGGTCACCAGCGTTGCATTTTCCCCCGATGGTCACCGTTGTTTGACGGGAAGTAGGGACAATACCGCCCGCCTCTGGGACAGCGAAACCGGCGCTTGCCTCGCATGGTTTTGGGCCGAGGGTGACGATTGGTTTATCCTTAACGCCACCCAACTCGACGAGAATGGCATCGTTATCGGTCCCGGACCATTGCTGTTAGGTGCTGGCGGACGGGCCGCGCAACGCCTCAAACTCGCCGACGCGGAGGAAAAGCCTGGCCCCTGGCCGTGGATTCCACGGCAGTGGCCAATTGCGGACTTTCCAGAATTGTTGGCGTCGGATTAGCAAAGAACAAAATGCCCCCCGTATCACCCTTGCCACGGAGATTACCCATGCGCTATTTCAACACCGCCGGACCCTCGGTCGCGGGCCAGCATTACATGATCGACCCGTTGGCGCGGCTCGACTTTCCCGAGGTATTGGCCCTTATCGAGCAGCAACGCTATTTCGTCCTTCATGCCCCTCGCCAGACCGGGAAAACGACTTGCCTATTGGCGTTTATGGCTCACCTCAATCAGGAAGGTCGGTATCGTGCGCTGTACGCCAATATCGAAGCTGCGCAGGCCGCACGCAACGATGTCGAGCACGGCATCGCCATTGTGTGTAGCGTGATAGCTGGAAGCATTGACCTCTATTTACACGATCGCACGGTCAAGGAATGGTTGTTCGCCACGGGTAAACAAGAGCCATCGGGTAGTCGTTTATTCGAATTGCTCCGCTATTGGACGGAACATGATCCACGACCCACCATTCTGTTGCTGGACGAGATCGACAGCCTGGTGGGCGACACCTTGATCTCGGTATTGCGCCAGATCCGTGCCGGTTATGCCCAACGACCGGGATCTTTTCCGCAATCGGTCATTTTGTGTGGCGTGTGCGACGTGCGCGATTACCGCATCCATACCGCTCACCAAGAGATCATTACCGGCGGTAGCGCCTTCAATATCAAGACGGAATCGTTACGACTTGGCAATCTCGAACGCATGGAAGTAGATGCGCTTTATGCTCAACACACCGCCGATACTGGCCAAGTTTTCGACCCGGCGATTTTTGCCGAATTGTGGGAGGATACCCAGGGTCAACCTTGGTTGGTCAATGCGTTAGGTTACGAAATGACTTGGAAGGATCGAGAACTGCGCGACCGTTCTCTCCCCATCGATTGGGAGCGTTATCGAGCGGCTCGTGAACGCCTGATTCAGTCACGAGCCACGCATCTCGATCAACTCGCCACACGCCTGGAAGAAACGCGGGTACGTCCGGTAATCGCCGCATTGATGGAAGGCGAAGAGGTGGAAAAACGTTTCCCGGACGATGATGTGCGCTACATCGAAGACCTTGGACTCATCACCTCCCGGCCCCAATTGCGCATTGCCAATCGTATCTACCGGGAAGTTATTCCCCGCGAACTGACCTGGACGATACAAATGGTGCTCCCCGAGGAGACCCTTTGGTATCTCACCCCGGAGCGTCGATTGGACATGTCCAAATTGCTCACGGCCTTTCAGCAATTCTTTCGCGAGCATTCCGATGCCTGGCTGGAACGTTTCGATTACCAGGAAGCCGGACCGCATCTTTTGTTACAAGCCTTTCTCCAACGCATTGTCAATGGCGGTGGGCGGGTGAATCGTAAATATGGTCTCGGGCGACGCCGCACCGACCTCTTTCTGGAATGGCCGTTGGATGAGCGGTTGGGGTTTCGCGGCCCGATGCAACGGGTGGTCATCGAATTGAAATTACTCCGCAAGACCTTTGACAAGACCCTACGTGAGGGAATCGAACAAACCGCAGATTACGCAGATCGGTGCGGCGCAGACGAGGCGCATTTATTGATCTTCGACCGACGCGCTGGGATGAGTTGGGACGAGCGCATCTGGCAGCGCCAGGAATCACACGAAAAACGGATGATTACGGTGTGGGGGGCCTAAAACTTTACGCCCGATCTCTTTTCCAAATGACAAGTGTTCCCAGGGCAAGCGAATAAAAACCTGCGTAGGATGCGATGAGGAACAAATCGCATCCTACGCAGGCTTGGGTTAAATTACCGTCCGCTTTTAGAATCTACGGTAGCAATAGGGACCAGCGTCATCGCTACGCGAAAGCCAATGGTCCTACCCAGATCATCGGGTGTGGCGTAGCCACGTAGTTCGGGACGAATATTGGCCGCACAAACTAACCAATTCGCCCCCCGATAGACCCGAGATTCTCCTTCCTCGGGACCAGTGGGATCCGTTGAAGGAGAAAAACTGTAATAGGCATCGTCATATCGGTCTTGAGTCCATTTCATTACATTTCCCAACATGTCATCCAAGCCCCAAGGATTAGGTTGTAACTTACCGACCGGATGGGTTTGTTCGTTTGAATTTTCTTCGTACCATTCATATCGATTCACTGCATTTAGATTATTTCCCCAATACCAGCCGGTCGTGGTTCCTGCCTTAGCGGCATATTCCCATTCTGCCTCCGTGGGCAGGCGGTAGGCCGTGGTTCGCTCCTTGGTATTCAAAAGCAAGATGAATCTTTGAACCTCGTCCCAACTCACATATTCCACCGGTTGATGTTCTCCCTTGAACTTGCTGGGATTGCTTTCCATAATCGCCTCCCACTGGGTTTGGGTCACCTCATATTTACCAAGATAAAATGGCTTACTGATGGTAACTTGGTGACGGGGAAACTCATCCAGAGGTTGGGCACGATCATTTCCCATTAGGAATGAACCACTTGGTATCCGCACAAACTCCATGCCGATGCTATTAATAAACGTTGGTAGTGGTTCCACCACATCGATCGCCATTCCAATAATCTCATGCGTAAGAAAAAATACTGCCCATAGGAAACGTAAAGCACTCAAAGGCTTCATAGAAACTACCTTGACGCAGAAGTTATCAGGTCTCACGACATTACCCACCGCCTACTTGGTCAGCGCCACGAACAACGCGGGCAACTTTTCAGGCAGGCGCTGCACATTGTCGATTACCGTGTATTGTCGACCGAAGATATCGCTCACGTATTCATCGGCCTTGGGATCGAGATTGATGCAATAGGTATAAATACCCTGCTGGTCCAATTCCTGCACTGCCTTGCGCGCATCTTCGATCAACAGGCGCGGGTCTTTGCTATCGACATCCGACGGCTCACCATCCGTGAGAATCAGCATCAGCTTTTTGTCGGTCTTGCGTGTCCCGAGGGTATGCGCGGCATGGCGCATAGCAGCCCCCATGCGGGTGGAGTGACCAGCATTCATGGCGGCCAGTCGGCTTTTCACCGTATCGCCCCATGATTCGCTGTAACCCTTGATGTGCAGGTAACGTACCTCGTGGCGAGTGTTAGAATGAAAACCGGCGATAGCGAAACTATCTCCCAATTGCTCAATCGCCCAGCCCAGCAGCGAAACAGCCTCCTGACTCAATTCCAATAGCGTCTGTTCAGAACCAGCGACTTTCTCGCCCAGAGATTTCGACAAATCCAACAGCAGCATAACGGCAATATCACGTCCATCATTCTCGTGGCTCATGTTAATACGCGGGTCGGGTGCGGCGCCGCTCTTGTAATCAATCAACGAACGTAACGCCACATCCAGATCGAGTTCGCTGCCTTCCTCCTGATAACGAATGCGCACCTTTTGCTGCGGTTTGAGAAGATCGAGTAGACGCTTCAATCGTTTGGCCAGTGCCTCGTGTTTCTGTAATAGCCGGTCGATGTCGGACGCATTACCAGGTGGATGCAGTAGCTCATACACACTCACCCAGTCAGGGCGGTAACTCTGATTGGTGTAATCCCATTCTGGATAATGCCGTGGTGGCAACCTTTGAAGTTCAGCCTCATTGACAGCCCGCTGCTGATTCTCAAACTGCTCCTCGTCGTCGCTTTCTTCGTAGAATTTCCAGAGGTGGCGGTTATCATCGCGATAATCCACCTCTGTATCTTTGAAGTGTACATTGGGTAGCTGATCGCGCTGACGACGCGTCTTGGCAACGAATTGCAAGGCCAGATCGGCAATTTCCTGGGTACCCGATTCACTCGTATCCATTAGTGAGTGAAAGCGCTTTGCAAATTCGAGCACCCATTGATTTTGATAGGGATGATTCGGGTCCAGGATGGCGCGCGACACCATGGCCAGACGATGACGTACCGCAGATTCCCGCTCCGGGTCGCACGCCGCTTCGTCTGGCGCCGGATGAAGCGCCATAAAAATACGTCGCAGGCCCGGATATGCGCGCATAGCCAGGGATTCGACCCGAGAATCCTCAAAGATTTCCACCGCCATACGCTGGAACGGGCTTAGATTGTCGGCAAAAATCGGCGTCGTCCAGCGTCGATGCGCCGCAATATGCGCTAATACCGCACGATAGCGATCAATACCGGATACGCCACGGGCATCGTCATAGACATCCGGCAGACGGATGCCAAGCGCATCATAATAGGGTACAGGTTTTCGTAATTCGTCAAAACCCAGCGAATACGGGATCAGATAATCGTGATCCTGCCACAAACCCCGTAGATACATATCAAGCTGGCGTTCGTGATCGACTAACAGCGTACCGTGGCGCTCACGCTGTAATACGGCCTTGCTGTCGGCTGATTGCAGGCTGAAATAGTCCTTCTGACGCTCTGGGTGGTCGTGATAATAGCGAATTCCGTATTTTACCCAATTCCTCAATCCCTCGGAGGAGAGTTGACCAACCAGAAACGGCGTCTTCCCTAGGAAATAGGGTAGACCCGGACTGGGAAATGTGGTGTGAATGCCGTGAATGGATCCGGTGGTGCGTTCCATAAAGTCCAATACCAGGTCAAGATATACTGACATCTGCTCCTGGGTTTTGAGACGCCGTGCCACCGCCGGCAAATTTTGCAGAAATGG
>CAUYTY010000007.1 GCA_963575655.1 Gammaproteobacteria bacterium
TGTGATGAGATGTTTAACAAATCCCTGATTGCTTACGTCGAACTCAGGTTAGGTATTATTTATTTCAAGACCTGACCCCAATATGTTTGACCCCAATATGTTTGGGAAAACATCCCACGGATTCGGCGTGGGATGCTAGATTTTATCCCTTTTTACTCCCTGCCTACCACTATTGAATCTAGACATGATTCTCGTCCATAGACGTACCTAGGATTCACGCGGCCTCTCCCTGACATCGGGATAAGCCGATGCCAGGGAGAAGCTACGCTGTATGGCACTTTTACGATCTATCTCCTGAGATCAAAACGATCAAGATTCATCACCTTGTTCCAGGCCGCCACAAAGTCACGCACGAACGTCAACGGCGAGTCGCTGCACGCATAGACTTCCGCGAGGGCGCGGAGCTGGGAGTTCGAACCGAAAACGAGATCAACAATGGTGCCCGTCCACTGGAGCGCACCCGTCGCCCGCTCTTGCCCCTCCAGCACGCCCGCCAAAGTGGCGGACTTTTGCCACCGCGTATTCATATCGAGTAGATTCACGAAGAAATCATTGGTCAACGTTTCAGGTCGCTTGGTGAACACCCCGTGCTCAGACTGACCGAAATTTGCATTCAGGACGCGCAGGCCACCAATCAGCACCGTCATCTCAGGGGCGGTTAGTGTCATCAACTGCGCCTTGTCCACCAACAGCTCGGTGGCGGATCCCTCGAATCCCTTGCGGGCGTAGTTGCGAAACCCGTCTGCGATTGGCTCCAGCACGGCAAACGAGTGCACATCGGTCTGCTCCTGCGACGCATCCATACGCCCCGGCGAAAAGGGAACCTTCACATCGTGACCGGCCTTCTTCGCTGCGGCCTCGACGGCGGCGCAGCCGCCCAGCACGATCAGGTCAGCCAGGGAGATCTTCTGGCCGCCAGACTGTGCGCCGTTAAACTCCTTCTGGATCGCTTCCAGCTTCGATAGAACCTGCGCCAGCTCGGCGGGTTGGTTAACCTCCCAGTCCTTCTGAGGTGCAAAGCGGATGCGCGCACCGTTCGCCCCGCCACGCTTGTCGCTGCCACGGAAGGTTGCGGCAGACGCCCAGGCCGTGGTGACCAGTTGTGAGATGGATAGGCCGGACGCGAGAAGCTTGGCCTTCAGGGCCGCAATGTCCTGTTCATTGACCAGCGGATGATCGACGGCGGGGATCGGGTCCTGCCAGATCAGCACTTCCTTGGGCACCAGCGGGCCCAGGTAGCGGGCGACCGGTCCCATGTCACGGTGCGTCAGCTTGAACCAGGCACGGGCGAATGCGTCTGCGAACTGATCCGGATTCTCAAGAAAGCGCCTGGAAATCTTTTCGTAGGCAGGATCGAAGCGCAGGGCGAGATCGGTGGTCAGCATGGCGGGCGCGTGACGCTCGGACGGATTGTGGGCATCCGGCACGGTACCGGCACCCATACCATGCTTTGGTACCCACTGATGCGCACCGGCCGGGCTCTTCGTCAGTTCCCATTCGTAGCCGAATAGGTTCCAGAAGAAGTTGTTGCTCCACTTCGTTGGCGTGGTGGTCCAGGTGACTTCCAGGCCGCTGCTGATCGTGTCACCACCCTTACCGGAGCCAAAGCTGCTCTTCCAACCCAGACCTTGCTCCTCAATACCGGCAGCTTCCGGCTCGGGCCCCACCTGTTTCGCATCGCCTGCACCGTGGGTTTTGCCGAAGGTATGACCGCCGGCAATGAGCGCAACTGTCTCTTCGTCGTTCATCGCCATGCGCGCGAAGGTCTCCCGAATGTCCCGCGCCGCCGCGACTGGATCCGGGTTGCCGTTCGGGCCTTCCGGATTCACATAAATCAGACCCATCTGCACGGCACCCAGCGGATTTTCGAGTTCACGGTCGCCGCTGTAGCGTTGGTCACCCAGCCAGGTGTTCTCAGATCCCCAGTAGATATCTTCTTCCGGTTCCCAGATGTCCTCACGCCCGCCGGCAAAACCGAACGTTTTGAATTCCATCGATTCCAGTGCGACGTTGCCGGTAAGGATCATCAGGTCGGCCCAGGAGATTTTGCGGCCATACTTTTGCTTAATCGGCCAAAGCAGCCGGCGTGCCTTGTCGAGGTTGACGTTATCCGGCCAACTATTCAGGGGAGAAAAGCGTTGGTTACCCGTCCCTGCGCCACCGCGACCGTCGCTGATGCGATACGTGCCGGCGCTGTGCCATGCCATGCGTACGAATAAAGGCCCGTAATGGCCAAAATCAGCGGGCCACCAATCCTGCGAATCCGTCATCAGGGCGCGGAGGTCCTCAACGACGGCATTTAAGTCCAGGCTCTTGAATTCCTGGGAGTAGTTGAATGCTTCGCCCATGGGATCGGACTTGGAGGAGTGCTGATGCAAGATGCTCAGCTTCAGCTGATTGGGCCACCAGTCTGCATTGGATGGAGCTCCTGCTACCGTGTGTTTGCGAACATCGCTTGAGAATGGGCACTTTGTTTCGGTTGACATGGTTATTTCCTTTAAACTGTTTGTAATTTACCGTGAATGGAAAAAACGTTTTGGTTATCAACTGCCGGACAACCAAAGACCGTAGTCGGTACCGGCGCGCAAGGTATCCAGGAATTCCAGCAGCGAAAAATCTTGCGACGGTGAGCACCATACCCACTATAGATGGTTTTCTCTAATTGAGAGTTACAAATCGATTGATAGGGATTCGCTATCGCTATCAACAAAACACACGCACCCTTGCTTCCCTCCTATCACTTTACGCGCATTTTAGAAAAGTTAGGCACTACGACCGTGGAAATAGGTCACACAGGCAAGCGCGCAGGCACGGACCGCTTGACGCAAGGCTTCAATGGCTTGGGGACGCGGGAAGCTCACGCGCCAAGCGAGCGCCACGCGCCGTTGAGGCGGGGTAACGAAGGGACAAATCACAGTAAATTCAGCGGAGTATTGCCCAGGACCCATCGTGGCCGTGCATGGTAAGACGGTAATGCCCAACCCCGAGGCCACCATATGGCGGATGGTCTCCAGCGAACTGGCCTCCACCGTTCGCTGGAGACCGCCCTCCGTAGCGGGCGGTCCGACACAGAGCGGACAGGCCGCTACCACCTGGTCGCGGAAACAGTGACCCGCCCCCAGCAACAGCACGGTTTGTGACGAAAGGTCATCAGTGACGATGGCGTCGTGGTGTACCCAAGGGTGGCCACTCGGCATCATCACCACGGACGGCTCATCATAGAGCGGTAGTGTCACCACGCCTGGTTCCTCGAATGGCAGACATACCAGCGCCACGTCCAGCTCGCCTTGCAGGAGCCGCTCGCGGAGTCTTGCCGTGTAGTTCTCCTCGATGATGAGCGGCATACGCGGGGCCGTTTGGCGGAGGATTGGCACCAGGCGTGGAAACAAATACGGGCCAATGGTGTAGATCGCACCAATCCGTAGGGGACCGTCGCATGGGTCGCGCGCCTGTCGCGCGATCTGCTTAATCCCCTCCATCTCGTCGAGCACTTGCCGTGCCCGCTCGACGATGCGCTCACCTACCGGGGTGATCGTGATTTCGTATTTGGCGCGTTCAAAAAGGATGACGCCGAGTTCGTCCTCTAGCTTCTTCACTGCGATACTCAGCGTCGGCTGACTCACGAAACAGGCCGAAGCCGCCCGCCCGAAGTGACGCTCGCGCGCCAGAGCAACGATATAACGTAGTTCGGTCAGAGTCATATAATATCCAGAATGGTCTGCATTTCATGGCAAATATTTTTTCAATCTAACGCGCGCCATTGCAACGACAAATACCATTGCCAACAATGCCATCATGAGTACGATGACCGCGCCGGAAGGCCAATCCTTAATCGCGGATAGTACGAGTCCCAGCGCATAAGCGACAACGCCCAGTGCATAGGCGAGCGCTAGGCGTAACCCGCCCTGGATATGGCGGGTTGCCAATGCCGGGATGATGAGACTGGAGAAGACGAGGTACACGCCGACCAATTGCACCGAAGCCGTCACGGCCAATGCAAACAGCACATAGAAACCGGCAATTCCAAGCCTTCTCGCATAACCAAACCAGGCCAATAGTACGCAAGCAGTCAATATTGCCGTAGCGCCGAGTTGCGCGTAGCTCACCCACAGGATCTGCCCGACCAGCAGATCCTTGAGATGTTCGCCCCCATGCGGATTGTTTGCCAGCAGCAGGATGCCGATGCAGGAAGCGAGCACGAAGAACACACCGATAATCGCTTCTTGAATCTCCGGCCAGCGTCGTTCAGTCCAGCTCAACAATAGGGCGCCGAGTAATGCGGCACTCAGGGCTGAGATCTGAATCGCCTAGCCCTGCGCTTCCCAGCCCAGTACATCAGCGGCAATCACCCCGATACCGGCAATCTGCGCGATGGCAAGGTCAATAAACACGATGCCGCGATTGAGCACCTGGATGCCCAGCGGTACGTGGGTGGCAAGTACGAGGATCCCGGCCACGAAGGCCGGGCCAAGGATGCTGATGTCAAATGAGGAAAGATTCATTGGAGCCCATTCAACAATTGCGCGATAGTGTCGTCGAACAAACCGAAAAGATCCGTGGCGCGATCCGAACCGCCTACCGTAAACGGTACGACCACCATCGGAATCTTTGCGCGTTCAGATAGCCATTCCGATCCGCGCGCATCGTTGTAGGCGGAACGCACGATCATTTTCGCCGGCTGGCGCTGGAGCTGGTCCAGCAATTCGCTCAGGTGACCGCTGCTGGGTTCGACGCCGGGTTTGGGTTCCAACGTTCCGACTTCCTTGAGACCCAACCAGGTTTCCAGATAGATGTAAGCCTTGTGATGCGCGACGATGGGCACGCCCCGCAATGGCTCCGCTTCCTTTTCCCAACGCTGCATGGCCGTCTTCCAGCGCGCCATGAAATCCTCATGGCGTGCCTGGTAGGTCGCTGTATGGGCCGGATCGATTTCGGCCAAACGCCCGGCCAGCGCGTCCGCAACCAAGGCAATATTGTGCGGATCGGTTTGGATATGTGGATTCCCACCGGGGTGGACATCCCCATCGGCACGATCCAACTTACTCGGTACTTCGAGCTTGCGCACATAATCTGCCGCCTCGAAATAGCCCGGCTTGCCCGGTTGGATTTCGGGATTGCCAGACTGACGCAGTAGAACTGGCATCCAGCCAATCTCTAATTCCGAACCGGTGCAGGCCAGCAAATTCGCATTGCGCACCGAGGCAATGAGACTGGGGCGTGCCTGCACGTGGTGAGGGTCTTGGAGGGCATTCGTAGTCGTGTAGATGCTGGCCTGGTCGCCGGCGAGTTCTTGCGCCAATGCGCCCCATTCTGGCTCGCAGGCGACTATCTTGAGGGCGGCAAGGCTGGCCTGCGCAAACAGCGCCAGGAACAATGCGGCAAGGTAAAGCGACCTCTTGTGGATGTGATTCATTGCGTTCCTCCTCAGAAAATGTGAGCGCCATGCGCGCCAAGGCTCATTTGGTATTGCAGGAAGATCTGCCGGTCGGCGGCGCCATCGCTTGATTTATCGTTCGCAAACTGCAAGCGTATCCGGCTGAATTCGCTGGGGGTCCAGTCGAACATCAAGCTCGCCTTGTTCGGATCGAATTTGGTGGTCGCAAGCTGACTGCTGTTGGCTCCAAAATCGACATGGCCGCTATCTAATTGGTCGTAACGTAAACCAACTCGCCAGGTCGGCATGAATTGGTAAACACCTTGTAAATACCAACCCGACTGGGTTGCCAGATAGTTACCAGGGGATGCCGTGCTATTGACATCGTAAATCAACGAGCCATCTTCCCTGCGATGGAAATACTCGCCTTGCAGTTTGAAGTTAGTACGCTCGGCATTGCCGTTCGGTGCCCACTTCCAAACGAAATCAGCAAGCCAGAGATGGCTGCTGCCCGTGAAGGAATTTGTCACCGTATTTCCCGCAAGGTTGCTGTCATCATTGCGCCGATCCTGCGGGTTGGTCCGCAACCACGATACCCCCGCGCGCCAACTGTTGCTGAAGCCAATATCTCCGCCGGTGTGTGCCATCACCGCGACCGCCCCAGCGCCGTTGCTATTGCGCTCTGATCCCGGGAAGCTCGCGCCGCTGCCGAGTTCCGCCCCCAGTTCGAGGAAAGTATCGGTCGGTGCCAGCCACTTGAATTGCACACCATCCTGGTTGAACTGCGAGCCGAGGAACGCCTGATACGCCAGCGGTGCATCCACAAAATCCCAAGTATGGGAATGCTGCTCGTTGAGGTAACCAATCCCCGAGAAGAAACGCCCCGCCTTGACCTTCATCCCATACGGCAAGGCAGTGGTTTGGATGAAGGCTTCCTCGGCGGATACGGAATCGTCCGGGTGGATCGAGAAATTCAAGCCACCGTAAAACCAGGGATCGATATTTGCCGAGATCCCCAATTCCGATTCCGAGAGGCTAAAACCACGCTTGCCCGGACCGATGTCGCCACCGGGAATAAAGTTGGCGATGCGGTAGCCCTTCGGATCTTTTGAGAGATTGGAGTAAATACCGGACAAGACGAGTGACACGTCGGGATTAAACGCATTGGAACCTGCTTTGGGCGTAGCGGACGGGGCAAGTGGCGCGGAGGTGGTCTGCACGACTTTCTCCTTCGCCTCGACAGCGGTGGTCTGTGCAGACGCTGCCGCCAATTCCGCTTTCTTGAGTCGCACTTCCAGTTCCTGGATATGCGATTCGTAGCTGTGGCGGAGCTGTTCGATTTCTTTGCGGATCTGTTGCAGGTCGCCGTTATCGGCGGCATGAGTCAGCGCAGGCGAGGCGAACGTCATCGCCAGCGCAATCAGTGATTGCCTGTTCATGGAAAATCCTCAAATAGTAAGCGTGCAACGCACCGTGCGGTGGTCGCGGAAAAATAACGGAATGAGGAGATTTCAGATTACGCAGGCAGGAGGCGCACGCGCGGCATAGACCTGCGGCGCGCGTTGAGGGATGGTTGAAAAACTCGTGATGAAAGCTAGGAAATGTTGCTTAACAGCCGCAAGGCGCGGCCAGACAACGTAAATGGCTGCCACCAGGGCAGAATACGCAAGACACTGTAAGCACAAAGAATCGCCATCATCCTTATCGCTAGGATGGCTGTGCGTGGCAGTGCTGAACGATGCGGTATCGCCTAGGTGCGCCCCAAGGTGCGACATTGCGTGCAGCATCGCGCCTTGCTGGGCAAGCAGCAGGCAGAAGGCCAGCACGAACATTTGGAGGCGATGAATCATGGGGAACGAGGGATAGGAAACCTACGGATACAGGGGGTGACTGCTAGATGGTATCATCTTTGGTGGTTTTTCAATAGTTGGGATATTATCCGGCAACCGTTCTCATTCTAAACCGATTAGCAAAATATTGGAGTCACAAAATATTGGGGTCAGGTCTTGAAATAAATAATACCTAATATAGGTTTTATTTCAAGACCTGACCCCAATACTTTGCGCATCTCGAAACGGGCACCTTGGACGGTGCGACGCCCTATTTTTGCGATGTAGCGCACGGTCGAGCAGCAGCACTATCTACAAATATTGGGGTCAGGTCTTGAAACAAAAGTATTGGGGTCAGGTCTTGCAATAAAACCTATATTAGGTATTATTTATTTCAAGACCTGACCCCAATATTTTTGTGACCCCAATATTTTTGACCCCAATATTTTCTATTTCGGTGTGCTCGCTCCCAACTCTCCCTTGCGTTCCCGAGTGATTGCCTTGGCCCAATCTGATAATTCATCAACGAGCACCTCTCCTACTCTGCTGGAATTGGCACCGTCCGAAAGCTCACAAACACTTTCTCCGCCACCACCTCCTCCGTCATCAATATCCCAGCAAGAAGCTATCGAGATTCCTAATTCTCCTTCCAAGCTTGGCTCAACCCGTATTTCTTGGGCTATGCTCTTGGCTCGCATTTATGAGGTATTTCCTCTCCTTTGTCCCATGTGTGGCGGAACCATCCGCATCATTGCCTTTGTAACCGAAGCACCCACAATTCGCCATATCCTCGAACATATCGGGGAACCCACGGAACCACCCAGAATCTCCCCGGCACGAGGCCCCCCTTCCTGGGATGACGGGATCAACCAAGACTCCTATGGAGATCCCTTGGCTCAACCCGCGCCAGATGATGAGTTCGACCAAACGCTTTCTTGGTAGCGGGTGGTGATGCGGTGATGATGGCGATTTTTGACTCTCCGCCGTCGTTCTCCGTATTTGTCCTAAGTTCCACAAAAATAAACAACTTATCCCGTGTTCCGTTTGAATCTTGTCTCGATGAATGGAGGCTATCGAGTTCCTGGATGGGACCGCTTCCCCAACCATTACCATCAATTTTCTTCCTCAATTTAACCCATTGAATACTCAACACATGAGTGGTATCGTGCTGGCCGTACTTGGCTAGACGCGGTTGTAATTCCTATCCCTCGCATCCACCGCCGCTCTGCGGCGGGCACATAGAAAAGTTCCATTTCTGAGAAGTTCGGCGTTGCACAGCACCCAGGCTGTAAAATCTTCTTCGTATAACCCTGCAAGGCTATTCATTAGACATTATCCGAAACCTCACCCCCGACCCCCTCTCCTTAACAGGAGAGGGGGAGAAATATTTTTAGTTGTTTCTAACTCCCTGATGGAACAGGCAAAAAATCTCCCCCTCTCCTGGCAAGGAGAGGGGGTCGGGGGGTGAGGTTTAGAGTTTCGGATAATGTCTATTATTTATCACCGTTCATCTGTACAAGAATTCAGTGGCGTGGTGTCCATATCCCGCTCATGTTTGAATGGTCTAGTTCGTCAGCCGGGGAGCACTTTAGCGCGTAGGTTGGACCGACGAAGGAAGCCCAACATAATTTTTCGCGAATTACTTATGTTTCAAGGTGTTGGGCTTCGCAAAAAGACGCTCAGCCCAACCTACGCGCTTTCTTTACGCGGCCAGTAATAGATGCCCCACCGACTTGGCGGCTGGTATTAGCTTGATCTCAATGTCATAGCCTAGCCGATTCAAGCAGTCCATTAATTTGCGCTCAGATACGTTTGTAAAATCACCACGAAACAGCCCAGACACTTTAGGTTGAGGTAATCCCATGCGGCGTCCAGCTTCTTCTTGAGATAAACCAAGATTGCGTACAATCTTTGTAATTTCAATCACAAGGCCAGACTTGATCTTCAGTTTATCTGCATCAGGCAATCCAAGGTCGGCAAAGACATTTCCGGAACTCATTTCGATTTCGACACCATCTATCGTTCTCTTATTCATTGCGCATCTCCAGTGAAAGTTTCTCTGCTATTTTCAGACGTTCGCGGATGATGTCCAAGTCTGGCTTGGGTGTTGCAATTCCGCTCTTGCTCTTTTTCTGGAAAACATGCAATACGAAAATTGCTTCTCTGAATTTTATTGTGTAAACGACTCGGTACGTACCACCTCGGTCATCTTCAATGATCTCCAAAACACCGGCACTGCCGAAGCCTTTAAGAGCTTTGGCAGCATCACACTTCCCACCATGTTGTGCAAAATCCAAGGCATGGCCAAAGAACTTGCGCACATCTATCGGCAATGCCATCAAATCTTTTTTGCTGCTTCCTAACCAAACGATCTGTGTATTAGTGGTGTTGTCCATAGATATAATTATATCTGTTCAGGAATAAATAACAAGCTAGCACGCAAGTAAAGCAGAAAGTGGCACCGGAGACATTCGCCTTTCGATAGGCCGTCATTGCACAGAGATTTCATTTCATTACAGGTTGGATGCACGAATGATGCGGTTCATTCCTCACCGCGTCCTACGCGGACTATCATAGTCGAATGGTTTTGTTCGTCAGCCGGAAAGCCAGGGATCGTGGGAAACAGCTTTATCATTTCCCACACAGAAATGACATAATCGGTGGGCAGGCGAAAAGATGCCTGCCCACCATTGTATCTACTTGGCTATTACCAGCCCCTACCGCAGGAGGATTATGGCGCGACATCCATCAGATCACGCTGTAATACCATGAAAACTGGTTCTAATTTCAGTGGATTGTAGTGCTCAGGAACACCGCCGAGGAAGTTTAGTCCCTCCTTATCCTTTTGGAATGCCTGTGCAGTCTCGATGTAAAGATCACGTGCAAGCCTATTACCACTCATGGCGGTTGAGTAAAAGGCACTGTCAACTGTAGTGTCTTTATCAGAAACGTCTTTTTTAATGTATTGGTCCCAAATACCTTCTCCGCCGCCAGCATAAGCTCCAGCCTTTATCTTATCGTGGTCGTAGTCCCAAAAGATACGATAGGAAAAACCGTAGGGGTGCGGATGGGTAGTCCCCGTCTTGCTAACCAAAATGTTTTTTGCGTAATTAATATTCTGACTGGTAAGAAGATTCTTCGGCGCGAACCAATCTGTAACATACCAGCCGGGTCGTATTCTGCCCCCGTTAGGGTAAAAGAATGGGGCTTGACGTTTGACGGATGGGTTAAACGGCGGTTGAGATGATTGAGGCAATTGGTCATTCCACAATGAGCTAGTCACCTGCTCGGCACCGCCACCTGGCAGATTCGCCAAGCTTGCGATGCTGTTGATGGGACCGTCGTTGGAGATATAAAAATCGAGACCATTGTTTAGCACATCAAAAATCGAGGGGTACGGATCCATCCAGGCGGAGTAAATCACGTATTTATTCAAGAAATTATGTTGGAGGTTTGTACGGTAGTTGCTGTTCAACCATGATAACCAAGGGTTAGGACTAAGGAAGGTCAGTTGAGCATCATAGGCCACATCAAAATTCTTGCTATTGATGGACGTATTCCACCTTTTATTACGGTCATCATTCACCTGGGGGGACGTACGTAGGCCATCGAAATTATCCCATTGCAGACTGGCTGCACCCTGACTGTATAGATCTTTAATAGAATTGCCTATCAACCTAGGCATGGCGAGGACGCTACCATGATGGGGAGTATCAAGCAGGATCAACCGTTTGAGCCGTTCTCCGGCGGTACCAAAGGATGCGTATTCTTCAATGGCACTACGAGACACCAGCCCACCCATGGAATGGGCAAGAATCACCATGCCGGTCTGTCCGAACCCTTTTGCCAGGTCGCTATTTGGTTTATTGGCTTGTACCTTGCGCAGTAGATCGGTCAAAATCTTGGCGTTGTAAGTGACATGCTTATAGCTTGGGTAATGGTAGAGATAGACATGATATTTCTGTTGCAGCGCCGGAGTGGCAAGGTAGTAATCCAGAAAATGCTGGAAATAGTGCAGTTCCGAATTAGCCCACTGACCTAGTTTCGCCGGACTGCGCAACCCTTTATCGCCCTGCCATCCATGCACCACTAATAGCGGAATACGTCCGTGATCTCCCCGTGTGTTACTAACCGCGTAGGAAGTAGTCGCCCAGGTTTGGTTAATCTGCTTGGTAAAGTCGGTCTGGTTGCGGACGATTTTATCGAAATCCACGATTCGATGGGTCAGAGTGTCGCGCAGGGTGGCCGCGTTCCGAGAGGGCAAGGTTTCCTCGGAAGCAGTGTAATTGTTGCAAGGGGAGACCACGCCTTGTACATTGGTGCAGGTCTCGGTGTTGCTCGGCTTAGTGGCTTGGACGGTGCGCGAGGCCATAATGGCAGGCTTGGCATAAAGCGATACCTGATCCGCCACGCCATACAGCACGACTTTACTTGCTGGACTCTCATATTCCAACCGGACTAATTTGTCTTTCCAATCGAAGGTAGTCAGGTTAGGGCTAGGGCAATTCGTGGCCAACGGCAGTGTGGCATGGTAACCGCCATCCTGGGATGCAGCTCTACTAACCTGCGCGTTGGTTAGGGGACAAGCAAGTAAAAATAATCTATTATT
>CAUYTY010000008.1 GCA_963575655.1 Gammaproteobacteria bacterium
GAATAGTGTATAATTTTCAATCGATTATAGCAAGAATCAAAATAGACCAGTGCCTGCTTTCGTGGCTGACCATAGGTCCACTATTGACCCTCAAATACCTAGCTATCTGTTCGGGACTTCAGTGCTGGGCAAGATTTTCTTCCACGAATTTCCAGGTACCCATGGAAACTCGAGGCCCATTGGCGCAAGCGGCCCCACGTTCCACCACAAGCGCTTGCTCCTCAACGGGTTGGTAGCCAAGATTGGTACCATTGCGCGCTAGCTCGCGGCTAATGGTTGATTTGTTCCGACCCAGTAAGTCGGCAATGACCGTAAGGGTGTTGCCGACCTTCTTGAGAATCGAAATCTGGCATCTTTCATCGTAAGTGAGGTACGTATAATTCATTTTGTTCCTCCGATGGAACATCTTTATTAGGAAAAGAGTGGTTCACTAGCTTAAATAGTCCATTTTTCATGAGCAAGGAAGAAATCCTGGAACATTAGACATTATTCGAAACCCATCAACACCCTCCTCTCCCTTTGGGAGAGGGGGAGGTTTCGGATAATGTCTATTGACGAAAAAAGTCAAATTCCCCTCGCCGGGTGGCAGGTATGCCAGGGAAAAGATTCCCGGCACACCTGCCACGAACTTATTTTTATGATTGCATCAAGGACTTTCGCGGCATAAACGTGGTTGTGTCCTTTGCACGATAAGGCCGTGCCAAGGACACAACCGCATTTATTCCACGGTCCCTTGGACGCAGCGAAGGTTCGTCTGATACAGAAACTAGCGCACCTCGCTTACTCAACCAACTGTTAATTCAAGAGTTGCGCTTCGAACTTGAATCTGCAGGCGGGGCATTGTTTACTCTCTCCGGTGTATGCCCGATAATTTAAGGGGTGGTCGTAACTAAAGCTGTAGTGATCGAGTTCTTCGCCGACATATGAGGGGGACGTCCTGGGCGATACCTTCGCCAATTTTTCCCGATGAGATCGTAGTCATAGTAAGGTAGGCCAAGAAACCCGGCCAATAAGAAATCGGTCCAAGATGTGGCTGACCAGATTTTAGTTAATCAGCCGCTAGTTCAAACGGTTAAGGAGTGCTGTTCTCCATGCTCCAGCACGGGCTCAGACTGGCAAAGGTATTGCCTGGGGCATGGCTATATACCACGTGTTGATTTGGAGTTAAGGACAGTTATCGTTTGGTAACATGGGTCCCCGTAGAGGATCCTCCAGGACTATGTCACAACCACGCCGTAATCGGCGACAATGGGCACTGATCCCGGTGTTCTCGATCGCTTTTATCTCTCGCACCAAGATGACGCCCTATGTTCGAGCAAAATCAAGACGGGATCATACGTTTTCGACCACAAATTAGGTTTAGGAATTATGACGCGCAATTTATGGCTCTTGTCTCTCTTGTTGCTGTTCACCCCTTGCTGGCAAGTGTTAGCCGAGACAGAAGGGACCTATGGCCCGCTCCATGGAGAAAAGACGCTGGGGCAGATCGCCAATGAACTGCATCGGCAGAAGGCAGACTATCGAAACCTTCCTACCCCAGCGTTGGTAGTCGCACTTTGGCGCGCTAACCCAAAGGTATTTACCGCTCCTTGCAATCTAAATACCCTGAGAAAGGATGTTATCCTAACGCTGCCTAGCGCTGCCACAGTGGCGGCGATCTCGAAAAATGAGGCTACCGCAGAGGTGAAGCGGCAATCCCGCGAGTGGCGGCGTACCCGCAAGACTGGACTGAAATGTCCGGAGTCTCAGGTCGCGTCTGCGCAATCTGCGTCGTCGACCGCACCACTTCCGTCTGGGAAACTAGCAACACTACCGCCCCAGTCGCAAAAACCAGTATCTCTCCAACCAGAAGCGCCGCAGGGGGCGTCTCAGCCGGAAAAACCACCAATTATCCTGCCCAAGTCGGAGGTCCCCGCTACTTCCGCCTCTCCCGAATTAAGGCAACCAACGGTAGCATCTCCCTCAGAGAAACCAGTTACCCCCCTCGTCGCCGAACCACCGATCTCCACCTTTCCGGATTTGAAGTGGCTGGAACTCCCTGAAAATGTAATTGTGCGTTGGGAGGTTACTACCCACCCGCAGAATCCTCATTGGCTCCAGATTCGACTCAAAGATCATGCAGGATCTCTCGACCTGGCCAAGGTCGCGCAGGGGGCAGACCGCCTAGCCTTGGAAACCGTCCTAACCGACGACCCAACCAACCACGAAGCTCGCTATCGCCTGGCAACCCTCCAAACCCTGGCGAAGGATTACGTCAACGCCATGGAGAACCTATTGGAGATTGTGCGTCGTGACCGCAAATTTCGTGACGATGGGGCACGTAAAGCGCTGTTGATCATCTTCGACCTCCTCGGTGCCGATAACGATTTAGTAATACGTTACCACAAACGTTTGCTCAATCTATTGCCTCACTATCGCATCTTTGCCATTATCTCCAAGAAATCGAGTAGCTATTCCCTGGGGCTGACAAAAATTCTGGAGGTATTCGGCCAGAAGGGGATCCCAGCGGAATTTACAGTAGCCAATATCGACAACCAGGATGATCTGGCAAACACGGTGTTGAGCTACGCAGAAAATCAATCCATGAATTTGTTGATCTCTATTGGTTCTGAGTCAGCAGATTATCTTTCCAAGAATTATAATCACGGCAAGATTCCAGTGATCACCTGCATCAATAAGGATCCGGTATTGCTTGGACAAATTCCGGGTTATTCGGGCGGGCACGACACGAACATCGTTTATACCTCGTTAAACGTTCCCTTGCCGATCTACCTTAGCTATCTCAAAACCCTGCGACCGAATTTGAAGGCAGTCGGTCTGATGTACGATCATAAGCATAAGCAAGTAATGGTGACCGAGGTAGCGCCAACCCTCAAGGCGTTGGCCGCTGAGGGAATCAAGGTCGTTGATGTAGCCGTAACAGGGGCGGATGGAGCCAAGGCCCAACTTGCCGAGCGCATTCCTCAGGCCATTGAGGAATTACGCGCCATCAATCCAGATCTAAACGACGTATTATTCTGGATGACGAGCAGCACGGCGGTTTTCTCCAACATCAAAACCGTCAATACTTACAGCGGTGCGATCCCGGTAGTGGCCTCCATCCCCAATGCGGTGGTAGAGGGAGAGGATAGTGCCGTATTGGGGATCGGGATTGATCGCCGAAGTAATGCCCACCAGGCGGCCCTCTACGCTATCCAAATGCTGACCCAAAATACTCCACCAGAGAAATTCGAGGTGGGGATTGTGACTCCACCGGATATCGCGGTTAATTTTCTGGTGGCACGGCGCATTGGTTTGAAAATTCCCTTTCGTTTTTTCGAGAACGCCAGCTTCATCTATGATTACTCAGGTCGGGTCGTTCGTGATTTTGGCGTAAAGGTTGCTCACTAATTATGACTACGAATCGTTCGCGTTTAGTTCTGAATTCCCCGATCCTATTGATCGAACTGTTTACATTGCTGCTGCTGGGTTACATCTCCTATGGCGAGGTCAATTTCCAATATCCGCGATTCGTGCTTGGAAAAATGGAGGCGCAGGCGGAAACCATCAAGACATCACTCGATCCATATCTCCAAGCAGCAATTCCAATTGATCAGTTTAGTGGCTTTAACACCCAGTCGCATGCCTTATTCGACTCGGACTCTGATATTGAAGTGGTTCGAGTAGTGACTCAGGACAACGAGGTAGTATTCGAGCAGTTGGCAACTGCGGCTGTTAAACTCACGTTTAAACCACTTACTGAAGGTATTCCGGCCGGGGGACGGGTGCGTTTTGGGCAATCCGATGTTAGTTACCAAGTAGTAATGGCGCTAGAGGGAAAGTTTGGCTCGGCGGGACGAATTGAGATAGAGAC
The DNA here is from genome assembly GCA_963575655.1 of Gammaproteobacteria bacterium. Taxonomy (NCBI): domain Bacteria; kingdom Pseudomonadati; phylum Pseudomonadota; class Gammaproteobacteria; species Gammaproteobacteria bacterium. Next base: position 3,854 of record CAUYTY010000008.1, read on the forward strand.
CTCTAAACAAGCAGTGAAGCGGGTAGTAGACGAGAGTTTTCTCCAGGTTGCGTATCGGTCGATAATTCTGTTTGTAGTGTTCTCAGTCTTCATCCTCTTGTTCGATCGACTCACGGATAACCATCCAACGCTGGCCAAGTGGCAGCCGCAGGTCTTTAAAGGGGCTTATTTCGTGAGCTTCGCGGTGATTGTTGCCATAATTGTTTTTCTGGTATTCGGGATCTATGACTCGGGGGCTCGTGCCAAAGCGAAGGCGTTGGCTGATTCTATGGCCCAACGGATTTCAGAGGTGCAGGAATTAAACCTTGATCTACAGGATATCAGCGGGATCAACGAAATCTTCCGTGACTATCAGAGCCGCCATTCCGACATCAGCACGTTGGCCCTTACCAAAGACGATCAACAGGTATTGTTTCATACGCAAGCCGGGGAGATCGGTAAACCCTACCACCCCCCCAGTGACAGCTACGAATATAGCGTAGATCTGGACCCCCATGACGGCAAAAAGTTGCATCTAGCTGTGGCCATTCCGATGGAGATTGTTCGTGCCGCTATATTGGAACAGGCCAATCAGTTCGTTGTACTCTTGATTGCTTGTGGCCTTATGTCTTGGGTATTTCTCGACGCGAGCGGGGTGCTGCTCGGGAAAATTAGAAGCAACATCCGACCAGTTTCAAGTGTAGACCCGGTGCTTGACGGATTTAAACTAATCAAACCGGCCTACTTCTTAATTGTGTTCACTAGTGCCTTGCCAGTTTCGTTTCTGCCACATCTTACTAAGGAGATGGCAGTGGTTACGGGAGTGAATTACGCTACGGCTACACTACCCTTTACCATCTATTACTTTGTCTTTGCCGCTGTGCTCATCCCTGCCGGTCACTACGCGGCGAACCACTGCCTCAAACGAATGATGAGTCTAGGTTTTATCACGGAATTAGTTGGACTGATCTTCATTGCCTTGGGGGATAATTATTGGATGCTTACGATTGGCCGGATCTTTTCTGGATTTGGACAGGGGGTATTTCTCATCGGCCTTAATTCTTACACCCTCTCCATTACTCCAAAAGATAAGCGAACAATGGGCAATACGGTCAAGGTCAATGGACGTAATGCAGCGCTGATTTCGGGTACCTCGATCGGGGCGTTGCTCTATACCTATATGAGTTACCAATCGCTGTTTCTGGTGGCCTCGGCGATCAGCCTTATCGGTATGCTCTATCTGGTACGATTAGTTCCGGCGGTGGATGAGATCTGTAGCTTGGCCGGTATGGAGAATTTTGGGAGCTCTACTGCTAGGAGCGGGCCGCAATCTCGAATGTTGGACGACCTGTTCTATGTAATGCGTGACCCGGAATTTTTGCGCACCCTCGGGTTGGTGGGGGTTATTGGTAAGATCGCGATTGCCGGAGTGATTATGTTTGCTACACCACTGATCCTGGCCGAACGCGGTATGCCTTCCGATGAGATTGGTTTGATGCTAATGCTTTTTTATATTGCATCCATCATCGTCACTCGTTACGCCTCGGTTTTGGTCGATCATCTGGGTGCGAGTCGGGGCGCACTCTTTTTGAGTGCGGTGGTGGGGGGGCTGGGAATGTTATTCATGGGAATTACCGGTATCAATGAATGGAACCATCCCGATGCCTACTTCGGTATCACCCTGCTGGCGGAGTTGGCCGTACGGTTTAATCATTGGCTAAGTAATATTGATAGCCAACATGCTACCTCCTTCTTGCTAATTAGTGGAATCATCTTGGCAGGTATTTCTAATGGGTTAATGTCGGCCCCGATTATGACTCATATTGACAAAACTCCGGTCGCTCATAGCCATGGAAATAAGGCGGTGGCGGCAATCTATTTATTCTTAGAGCGTGGTGGGCATATGATGGGGCCGATGGTAATTAGTGTCTTGTTGGCTTTTACCTACAATACCCCGCTCGGCATTGCGATCTTCGGGATTGTTACCATCTGCTTGGGGAGCATCTTTCTAGTTACAGCTCGCGTAGAGTGAACCAGATATCCGAACGCTGGTTTTTGTTGCAAACTTTGGTTTATTCAGGTTGCCACCTATTCGTCATTTCGGCACTCCCTGCCGGAATGACGACCGGATCCCGCAGGATTTTTTGGCGGGAGTGTTATTCGTTTTTCGGCCAGGGCTTCCGCGGTTCTGTGATAACCCCCGAGGCGGCGCGGGCGGACGGTCCCAGCGCGTAGGTGGCGTTGACGAAGGAAGCCCAACACAATCTTCCGCGAATTACTTATGTTTCAAAGTGTTGGTTTTCGCAGAAAGACGCCTAACCCAACCTACGTGATTTTACTAACCTTCGCGGTGGTTAGAGGACAGTAGAAAAATGGAATATTCCATGCAAATTGGTCGATATATTGACCTCGCCAGGCTTGCGGGGGTGGCTGAGAGTGTATTAAATTACCATACTTTCCTGTAACCAACGCGAAGGTTAGTATAAGCGCGGGTGGCGAACAGCAGCATTTTTATCTCCCGCGCAGTGGAAGGAATTCGGGTTACCACCACCGCAGCATCTCTTTAGACTCTCAGGCCAAGGAAATCCATGCCTGGGTTGCAGCCATGAGCAAGATGACTTATCTGGGTATGCCTATTTCTGTACAGGGAAAGTGGGAAGATTATCCATGTACCAACAGCGAAAGTAATCCCAACGCCAAGATATCTTCATGGAAATTTTTCTTTGAGGGCGCGTTGATATCTTTTCTTGAGAGACGAGAAAGATACTTCACTCGAATACCATTGAGTAACGAACGATTATTTTAATAGGAGTGCACGATGAATTCGTATAAAAAACATATTTGTGTAATCTGTGGCTTCATTTTCGACGAAGAAGCAGGGCTGCCAGAGGACGGTATTCCGCCTGGCACACGTTGGACGGATGTACCACCTGACTGGCGTTGTCCCGAGTGTGATGCGGGTAAGGAAGATTTTGTCGTGTCCCAATAAGGATTAGGTATTCTACCAGAACCAACCCACGGCTATTCACTTGACCAACAACATCTGTTCTTGCACAACAATCATTCATTCCCTCTGGGATCGCGAACGTCTCGCCCGCTCTTGTACGGCCAAGATGCTCACTCTCCCAGGAGAATCTGAATGATTGCAACGCCGGTGATTTATTCTAAGCACCGAATTGTGGCGTGGTCGACCAACCGTAACTTACCCGTATATCACGAGGGCAAGTAGTCCTCCCTCCTTGTTTGTATTAATCTTTTGACTCTTTGGTTCTGAATAAAGCCAGATATGGCCATCCATTGGTCATTACTTGCATTACCACGAAACGAACCATTAGCACCACTGTAAGGCTAAGCAGGTAGCCCGCCATCACATCAGCAGGGAAATGCATCCCCAAGCTGATCCGCGACACACCTACCCACAGCACGAAAAATATAGCCAGGAAACGGAAACGACCCAATAGAGTCCAAAACGAAGCGCCCACTAGCATGGCAAAGGTAGCATGACCGCTGGGAAGGCTGTGGTGATATTCCGGCGTCCCCACCACGTGCAACGAATTTTGCAGACCCTGCAGTGCCAAAGGTGGGCGAGGGAAATCCAACGCTGGCTTGAGCCAACCGATGATCTCTCCTTGCAGCCAGAACGAAAACACAAACACCGCTATCGACGCCAACCCTAGTTGTGCCGCCGTTTCGCCTTGGGTTGATCCCTCCGTTCCTCGGCGAGAAACTCCAATCACGGCAATTAATATCATCACGCTGAGGTAGGAAACAAAATTGGTATGATCTCCCAATTTTGTCCCCAAAATCATAAACTTATCCAATCCGTCTGAATAGATGTTGTTGATACTGTAAAATAACCAAACATTCCACCCACCCCAATCATAGAGCAACCATTTCATGGCACGTACTCAACTAAACCAGGCCAATGCCCACAATGACGAACCAATGGCAGCGGCAATACCTGCTGCGATGAACAACCAACGTTTACGGGTCAGGACAGTAATTGAGGCTAGTGAGATAGCGATCTGAATGAACGTCATTGATTGCGCCAGTTTATGATGAGGGTGCATATGATGTTCACTCTCATGATTAGCCTCCTCGGATTTCTTGTCATACTCTTCAGCCTTCGCCATTATTTCCTTCTTTTCCTGATTATATTTCTCGGCTTGCTTCTTGTAGTATTCTTGTTTATCCGGTGGCGCAAGATTGGCAGCCATTTCCATTAAATGACCCTTGGTGCTTTTTGCCTGAAAATAATTCCACTGATCAGAAGCCAGCGACTTTTGTAACACGGCTTCATTCTTGTACAGCATTGCTCGGTTTTCTGTGTCACCGCCCTGGTAGCTAATGACGGCGCCGAGAGTCGACAAAATGGCGGTGAAGATTGCAATTTGCTGCGCTAAACCAGGCCCATGGTGGGCTTCGTGCTCAACCTCGTGGTCATGAGCACCGTGGACGTGAAACTCATGTTCAGCCATATCATTTCTCCTCAGGGATGAAAGGGGATCGATAGATTAACCCAATTTGCTACCTAGTGCGCTTTTTCCCTTCTCCCGGCGGGAGAGGGGCTTTTTTGTTTCTCACCGTGTAGATAGCAACCTGGATTAGATAGCATTTAGTGTTCACTCCCCTCTCCCGACGAAAATAGGCAAGGGGAGGGCAATCAGAAGATTACCGTTTCCTGGGATTTTGCGTAGTTTACAACCAGTTGATTATTCAAGATAGTCACGCAAAATCAGCTGATTAAACCAACTGACTATTGTATTTTATTTTTGATTGCCCTCCCCTACCCCTCCCGTTGCGAGGAGGTGAATGATCACATTTATTCTGAAGACCGGACTATGGCGTGGTCGGCCAAGCGTACGGTCTCACCCTTGCGCAGAACGACCCATTGGTTGTCCAGATAGACCTCCAGCGGACGGTATTGGTCCTTGTAACTCATCTTTTGACAATCGGCGATCCAGTAACCAATGTATAGATATGGTAAGTTGTGCCGACGACACTCCTCAATGGCCCACAGAATGGTAAAAACCCCCAGGCTACGATGGGAAAAATGGGGATCGAAAAAGGTATAGACGGCAGACAACCCGTGGGTGAGGTGGTCGAGGACGGATACGGCGCAAAGTTGCTCCCCGAGTCGGATCTCATAAAAACCGGTAGAAAATGCGGATGACAGGAACTCGAGGTAGTCAATCATGGATACGTCATCCATCCCACTACCAGCATGACGCGCGGAGATGTAGCGTTTGAAGAGATGGAATTGTTCGTCGCGCAGGGCTGGGCGCGTCGGGCGCACCCTTAGATCCTGATTGGCGGCCCAAATGCGACGCTGGCTGCGCTTTGGTTGGAAAAGTGCCACAGGGATACGCACCGGGATACAAGCACGACAACCCTGACACTGCGGACGGTAAACCAAACTACCGCTACGTCGGAAGCCTTGCTCTACGAGGGCGCTGTAGAGGTGGTGATCGAGCTGCTCACGAGGGTCTGCCAAAAGACTGTTGCTCTTCTGGCCTGGAAGGTAGCTACAGGGATGGGATGGCGCAATAAACAGGGATAGCCGACGCAAATTTGTCGGAGACGTGGAGGTATTCATGACACCTTCGCTCTTACCGAGACAACCAGATCTGGTTCAAGGGACCACGGCATGGGGGGACTGGGTAGGTCGGCGTAGCGGTCTAATAAATGCGTAAACTCACGGCGCGGGATGGTTTCAGCCCCCAGACTCTGGAGGTGTACGGACTGGACTTGGCAATCCACTACAGCGAATTCCCAGCGACGAAGTTGGTGAACCAGGTACACAAATCCCACCTTGGAGGCATCAGTTCTACGAGAGAACATCGATTCACCGTAGAATACCCTGCCCAAGGCGATTCCATAGAGCCCACCAACCATGTCTTGATCTTCCCAAACCTCAATGGAGTGAGCGATGCCGCGTTCGTGGAGAGAGGTATAGGCACACAACATGCCAGGAGTGATCCAGGTACCGCGCACCCCTGCACGCGGAGCGGCGCATCCCTTGATGACTTGGCGAAAGGCTGTGTCAAAGGTGACGCGGTAGTACCCTTTGCGTAGTGTCTTATGCAGACTACGCGATACCTTGAGTCGCTCAGGATACAGCACGGAGCGGGGGTCAGGCGCCCACCAGAGGATCGGTTGATCTACGTTATACCAAGGGAAAATGCCTTGGCGGTAGGCAATCATCAGCCGCTGTGGACTTAAGGTACCCCCTGCGGCCAGCAAACCATCGGGATCGGTTAGAGCGTGCTCCACCGCTGGAAAGGGACTGTTGTCGTTCAAAGGGTCGATCCAGTACAAGCTACTCATTCAAGATGCCACTCAGAAAATAACTCAGGTGCAGAGAACATGTCGGAGGGAAAAGCCAAGGTATCATCTGAATCCAGTGGCGAAAAGTCGACGGGGGGGACAGATAACGGACTTAGGCTCCAGGTGGGCGACACCCTCCAGATGGAGTTGCTGAGTGACGCAGGCCAAAGTCAACAGCGCTATCTGGTCAAGGTGATCGGCTATGTTCCTGCTCGTAGTATCTTGGTAACCACCCCAACCGCAGGAAATAAGGTGATATTAATGCGGGTCGGGCAGTTGATGAATGTCCGCCTGATGGGGGCGCGTCGCCTCATTGGATTTAGGGCGACCGTTCTGCGCACGCTGTTTACGCCTTATCCCTACCTTCACCTAAGTTATCCCCAAGAGCTGTCGAGTGTAGAGCTACGTCGTACCCAACGGGTCACGGTTCAGATCATCTGTGCGGTGCAAAACAGTACAGTGCTCGCTAAAGAATCCCTCCCTGCGGTGATTCTCGACCTTAGTGTCGGTGGCGCCTTGTTGGAAGCCCCTCGACCACTGGGGATCGCGGGGGACGCCGTCGCCGTCGCTGCGCGTCTATCAATTGCTCAAGTGGAGCGCTATCTGTCGCTACCGGGGATCATTCGCACGGTTCAAACCGTGGAAGGTACGGGCAAAAATACACCGCCTCTATACCAGCATGGCATTGAGTTTCTGTCGATGACTCCTGATACCAGCCTGGTATTGCATGGGTTCGTCTACGAGCAGATCGTCACTTCTCTTACCGGTGCCATCTGACTTCCTGTTCAGCATTCTCCGAAACTTACCCATCTATCACGATGACAAATGGTGTTCGGTTCCTGCTTCATCGAGGCTGCCCAGGGAATGGCTTGGTTTTCGCCAGTAAGACTCCCCTTAGCGGGGAGTCTTACGCGGATTGCGCCGCAGCCGACAACTCCCCCAGGTCTCACGACCTCTCCACAGGCTCAAGATTCCGCAGAACTCACGGTACGTTGATATTGTTGACTATTCAGTTTGGTTTAGAGGGCGTCCGGCACAAAATATGCCTTAAGCTTGACAAACAAAAACTCTTCTATTGGATAGTATATTCTATTGATAGATTTATAGCAGTTTCTTATAGAAGCGGCCATACGGATCTGACAATTCCTTATATCACTCTCTGCTAGCGCACCATAGCTATATGGGATTAACTAATTCTTACTCTATTGTGGCTTTAAAGTTTTGTAAAGTTATAATAACCCAAGTTGCCACCTTATATCTTGTCGTGGTGGTGGTTAGCTACCATCACATGAGGCGAAGGAAGCTTGATTGCCACCTTAAGG
>CAUYTY010000009.1 GCA_963575655.1 Gammaproteobacteria bacterium
GATACCCATGTTTGAAGAATGGCTACCGCAATATCCAGGTCTGAAACACCACCACCATACTCTCCTGTAACTAACGCGAAGGTTAGTAACAGGAGAGGGGGTTAGGGGGAGGAGTAAACGGTTACAGTCAATTAATAGACGCGAATCTTGGGTGGGAATGATTCTACTGTAAGAGGTTTGATGCGCACCGGTTTGAAATCCAGACGCCGCCCCTCCTGGAAATAGAGGGTATGTTTAAGCCAATTGGAATCGTCGCGTTCTGGATAATCCATGCGAGTATGGGCGCCACGACTTTCCTTGCGAGCAAGCGCCGAGGTCACCGTGGCAAGCCCAATCTCCATGAGATTTTCCAATTCCAGGGCCTCAATACGGACAGTATTGTAGGTACGACTATGATCACGCAGCACTACTTCATGAAGGCGTTGCGCCAGGTACTCAATTCGTTGTAGGCCCTGGGTTAGGATCTCTTCGGTACGGAATACTCCACAATCCTGTTCCATTGCCATCTGAAGCTCACTCCGAATCTCATCCACGGACGGCCCTTCTCCCTTTCGCTCCCAACGAGCGAGACGCGCCAACGCGCGATCTATCGAGGGTTGATGCAGTGGGCGATGATAATGCTGTTGTGCAAGTTGTTCGATCAAATGGTCAGCCGCAGCCCGACCAAAAACTAAGATGTCGAGCAGCGAATTCCCCCCCAGCCGATTCGCCCCGTGCACCGAAACACAGGCACATTCTCCAGCGGCATAGAGTCCTAATACCGGTTCCTCGCCATCGCGGTCGGGGACGACGACCTGACCGAAACGATTGGTAGGAATACCGCCCATAAGATAATGGCAAGTGGGAAAGACCGGAATTGGATCCTTGACTGGGTCAATCCCCAGGAAGGTATGGCACAGGTCACGAATACCGGGTAATCGTTTCGCAATGACCTCGGCGGCGAGGTGATCAAGTTTGAGCAGGATATGGTCTTGTTGCGGTCCACAGCCCCGCCCCTCACGCACCTCAACGGCAATAGCACGGGCCACCACATCACGGCTCGCTAAGTCTTTGGCGTGTGGAGCATAACGCTCCATAAAGCGTTCCCCTCGGCTATTCACCAAATACCCACCTTCGCCCCGTACCCCCTCACTAATTAGCATTCCTTTACCGGCAATACCGGTTGGATGAAATTGGAAGAATTCCATATCTTCTAGGGGAATGCCGGCCCGTAGCGCAATTGCTAGACCATCGCCCGTATTAATTAAAGCGTTGCTATTGGTACGATAGAGTTGACCGGCCCCCCCTGTGGCAAGTAGGGTGCCCTTGGCCTCGATAATACACGGTTGACCACTTTCGATATCCAGCACCACCGCCCCATTGACGTAACCCTCATCGTCACGAATCAGGTCAAGGGCAAAGTATTCGTTGAAGAAATGAGTACGAGCGGCCAGATTCTGCTGATAAAGGGTATGGAGCATGGCATGACCGGTACGATCCGCTGCCGCGCAGGTCCGTGCCGCCTGCTCACCTCCGAAATTCCGGCTCTGTCCACCGAAGGGACGCTGGTAGATCCGTCCATTGTCCAAGCGAGAAAAGGGTACGCCATAATGTTCCAATTCAACGACCAAACGTGGCGCCCGTTGACACATGAATTCGATAGCGTCTTGGTCACCCAAATAATCGCTGCCCTTGACTGTATCGAACATATGCCAATGCCAATCATCCGGCAAGACATTGGCCAAGGCGGCATTTATGCCTCCCTGGGCGGCAACGGTGTGAGAACGAGTTGGAAAGACCTTGGAAACTACCGCCACCGAGGCATCGGCTCGCGCCAGTTGCAATGCTGCCCGTAAACCAGCGCCTCCCGCGCCAATGATTAGCGCATCAAATTTACGTTTTGTAATATCTATCATGAAAATGTCCGCAATGATTCCAGCATTAGGTAACTCACCCTTCTCTTAGTGCGGGGAGATAGCATTTTCCCCTCTTTCGTTTTGCGTAGCTATTTATATGAGGTCATTACCGATGCTCATTTGTTCACGCCAAAAGACGGGCATTAACAACTCCTTAATGAGAAACGTGGTTACCTTGTATTAAACAGAGATTCGCGCCAAGAGCAGCAATACCCATAGTCCCAAGGCAAAGAGCCATAACGCCAACAAAGAAAGAAGGACGTAACGTAACCCTGGGGGAGAAATATAATCGATGATTATATCGCGCACGCCCACCCAGATATGGGCCAGCAAGGCACCAAAAGACAATCCAATCATTACCGTCACCGGCACCTGAGCCAAGAGGTTTCGCCAATTTTGGTAATTCGTCGGCCCCCCGGTCAGAAAATAACTAAGGGCGAGCAGAGTGGAAAGCGCCAGCACTACGGCACTTATGCGCTGCCAGATCCAAGCCCGCAGACCACTTGCGCGATAACTCATCGCATCATCCACGCAGCAGCCACCAGGGCCACCAGCGCGCCTCCGATTAACGCTGCTAAAGCACTCCAGCGATAGACCGGTTTCTCAAAACCGATCTCCAAGTCGAGTAACAGATAGCGCAATCCTGCCAAGAAGTGATGGGCTAGCGTCCACACACCGGCCACCCAGGCCAATCTTTCCCAGGCTGAAGATAAGGTCATCGCCTGTTGGAAACCCTCGGGGCCACGCAGAGAGAGGTCAAACCAGTAGACTAGGGCGGGGGTAAGGGCAAACATCAAAACCCCCGCCCCACGATGGGCAATGGACATCACTCCCGCCACGGGCAGGCGAATGGTGAGGAGATTCAGGTTAACGGGGCGTTTTCTCTTTGGGATCGTCATGATTCTTAATAGAATTGTTCAAGATTATGGGGAGCTGGTGGTAGGTTATCGAGTTCATCGGGGCCATACTCATCGATTGATTCACATCCTACGATCTGCGATACCAACGTCAATAGCACCCACTCGTACGGACCATCCCTAACGGCTCATGCGCATCCACCTTCTCCCCCCTGAACTTGCCAATCAAATCGCCGCTGGCGAGGTCGTAGAACGGCCCGCCTCGGTAATCAAGGAACTGCTGGAAAACAGCCTAGACGCCGGGGCACAGGCGATCGAGATCGACATCGAAGAAGGTGGATTGCGCCTGCTTCGAGTGCGCGACGACGGACGTGGCATCCACCCGGAAGATCTGCAACTCGCCCTCGACCGTCACACTACTAGCAAGATCAGGGACTTCAACGACCTGGAACGGGTCACCAGTTTGGGTTTTCGGGGCGAGGCCCTCTCCAGCATTGCGTCGGTATCGCGCCTGACCCTCACCTCACGGTTGCGAGGTAGTCCCGATGCCTGGGTGTTGGAGGGCGGTACAAAAGAACTCACTCCTGCTGCCCACCCCGAGGGAACAACGGTAGAGGTTCGTGACCTGTTCTACAACACTCCAGGTCGACGCAAGTTTCTCAAGAGTGTACGGACCGAACTTGGTCATCTTGAGGAGGTGGTGCGTCGTGTGGCGTTATCACACAGCGAGGTTGGTTTTACGCTCCGCCACAACCGTCGCCCTATTCAGGCCCTACCTGCCGAACAGGGACTACAGGGGGGGCTACGCAGGGTTGCTTCGATCCTGGGGGAGGGTTTTGCGAATGCCGCGCTCAATCTGGATTTCGAGGTTGGGGGGCTCCACCTATGGGGCTTCGCTGGGCTGCCGACTACTGCACGGGCACAACCCGACCAGCAATATTTCTACGTCAACGGACGTACTATCCGCGACCGTCTGATCGCTCATGCGATCCGTCAGGCTTACGAAGACGTGCTCTATCAGGGCCGCCATCCTGCCTACGTTCTGTACTTCGCCCTGGACCCCGAGCGGGTCGATGTAAACGTACATCCGACTAAGCACGAGGTGCGTTTTCGTGACGCGCGTATCGTCCACGAATTCCTGATGCGGACGCTACGTCAGGCCCTCGCCGAGACCCGGGCCGGGGCCACGACCACCCTCCCTGTTGCACCGACAGCCGCACCTACGGTAGCGGCTAGAAGTGATACCTACGGGGCGAGTCGCCAACAGGCCATATCGCTGCCGAACCTCCCCGAGGTGCGCCGATCCATCACTAGCAGCGTCTCTTCCTATTCCCAATCGTTGCCAAAGGCTCGAACAGAGGCGAGATATGAACGGCCGCTTGGCATTGCAGCCAGACCACTACCGGTAACGCCTCCGGTGACAGACGATCATCCAAGGCAGGCCGACGATACCACCCTTGTTCCCATTGAAGAGCCTGATGTGTCTGATAATTGGGAAGATGACACTCTGCCCAGTGTACAGCCTCCTCTTCCCTTTGCACCCCCTGAACCCATCGCGCCGTTCTCACCGCCACCGTCCAGTCACGAGGCCACCGCTCCGCCCCTGGGCTACGCCCTGGCCCAGATCCACGGTATCTACATTTTGGCGGAGAATCCCCAGGGCCTGGTTCTGGTGGACATGCACGCCGCCCATGAGCGCATCACCTACGAGCGACTTAAGACCGCCTTGGCGGGCGAAGGACTGCGCCGCCAACCTCTGCTGATACCAGTAACGGTAGAAGTGGGAGAACGTGCCGCTAGCCTCGCCGTAGAACACGCCAACGAGCTACTCGAATTGGGGCTGGTGGTGGATCAATTGGGACGGGGAACCCTGGTGGTGCGTGAAGTTCCTACCTTATTAGCGAAGGGAGACGCTGCCGCGCTGGTAAAAGATGTCCTGGCGGACTTTGCCGAGCACGGGATGAGTACGCGTATTACCGAACAGCTCAATCACCTACTCGCCACCCTGGCCTGCCACGGTTCAGTACGCGCCCACCGACGGTTATCGATCCTCGAAATGGACGCCCTCTTGCGTGATATGGAGGCCACCGAACGTAGCGGTCAGTGTAATCACGGCCGTCCGACCTGGGTTCAATTACGTATGGCAGATCTAGACCAATTATTTCTGCGAGGAAGGTAATTGCCTGCTCCCCCCTCACGTTGTGGGGAGCGATAGTTTCTTATCGATTATTTCGGTACTCGTAGAGATACGCCCAGATAAATAATCGCTTTGCCCAATGTAATAGCCTACTCTTGAATACTCGGCTGCGAGTCTGATCTCGGAATATCAGAATCCCGGCGTCTAGGGTATCCACAATACAAATAAATTCCTGCCGAAAGGTATGATCTGTACGGATACCGTGCAGATCACCAAGGAGATTTCGTGCTAACGCCTGGGCGTGGAGGTCTGCCATATGTCCTTGCTTGGCTATCCAATTCGGTACCGGAAAGTGACCCGCATCTCCCGCCACATAGACGCTACCCTCGAAACCAGATACCCGACAACCAGCATCGGCCCGAATAAAGCCATCTTCCGATAACGGTAGATCGCTATGAATAGCCCAATCCGGCCCTATCATCTCGGAGATAAAAACGGTAAGGTCGCTTTTTATATCACCGCCTGCGGTAATTACTCGATCGACACCAAAACCTTCAAGCGGATGACCCACATGACTACGAATGTCACGCCGGTCCATCTCTTGCTGCAAATGACCTCGCGCCGCGCCTCCCCAGCGTATATCAAACTCAGAGGTGGCGCTGAAGAATACCAAATCGAAGCGATCGCGACGTTTCTGGCGTCGCAACAGGCTATCGATACCCAACATGAATTCAAACAACGGTTCAATGCGTAACGCCGCAGGCCCGTTAGGGTCTCCCGAGAAACCAAAAGCCAGCGTCCCTTTCTCCAAGGCTGCCAATCGTTCTGTCATTGCCGCAACAGACCCGTACCCCTCGCAGGGAATAAAAACATGCTCAATGCCTGGTAGCTGTTTTAGCGAATGTCCACCGCAAGCAATGACCAATCGCTCGTACCCCATTTCACCCGCAGTGGTGCGTAACCTCCGCGCCCCGGCATCCAGACCGGTAACCCACCCCGAGATATAATCCACACGATAACGGCGTAGGAAATTATTCAGGGGAAAGGTCAGATCAGGTTCTTGATACAATCCGGCCGGCACCCAGATGATCGATGGATAGTAAAACCGCTCGGCGTGAGGCGCTACCAAGGTAATTGCGGCATCACAGCCGGCGCGACGTAAGGTCTTTATCGTCATCAATCCAGCAAAGCTGGTTCCGATCACAATAATGTTTTTCACGGCTTCTCCCGAGGGTCACCAGTGTAAAGTCGCACAGATGGGGGTAAGTTGTAGCCTTTAGCCACGCTAATGGCGTGTCGGTATATATCTGTCCAAGGCAAAGTAGATTTTCTACCTGGCACCCTTTTCTTCTCTCTTCTGAAGGCTAAGTTTTAGCCTTTGTAGACTGTTCTCAAGATCAGTCACTTTGGCCCTTTGAATATGACGCAATATTGCGTGAGAAAGGGGTTGGATCTGGAATCGCTGTGCTACTGTATCCTCCATGTGATTTAGCAGGTGCGTGGTTATCTCTGCATCGACCATGGCGCGGTGGGCCTTACCAATATTAGGAAGGCGCGCAAAAGTCGCGAGCGTTCCAAGCTTGTGGTTTGGCGCATCAGGATAGAGCCGTCGAGCCGCGAGCATGGAACAAGCAAACGGCTGTTTGCTGGTACGACGAATCAAAGCTAGCTCCGCCTCCCAGAATTTCTGATCAAAGGAGGCATTATGGGCAACGATCGGTAGATCACCGACAAAATCGGCAACCTCATTCATCACAAGAGCGGCAGGAGGGGCACGACGCACCATTTCATTGGTGATACCCGTGAACTCGGTAATAAAGGGGGGAACCCTCACCCCAGCATTCATGAGGCTCTGATAACGTCGCACAATACAGCGATCCTGAAGCACAATGGCGGCAATCTCCGTGGCGCGATCCCCTTGACCGGGTGAAAGCCCAGTGGTTTCAAAGTCGATAATCACCAAGGTTTCCACAGCGTTTCCTCTTGCGATATCACTGATGTTGATGGAGGAAAACCGTGCCAGGTAGCAACCTGAGTAAAATACCTAGGCAATGGCACCGTTTAGATCTCTGACCACGGAATCGATGCCTCATGCCCACAATATTCACAAACTGCTTTAATGGTTCCGTCTTGGTTGTCAGAAAACACCCACATCGGACTCTCGCAGCAGAAATAATCTCTACTCGCCTTCAACCAATCTATACATTTTTTTCTATCAATAACCATTGAACTAACCTCTCTCATTATTCTTTGACAAAGTGACTAAGGAATCATCAACCTATAGAACCTTCACCAAAACCAAGTCGTCACCTAACCAACGACTAAACTAACCCAAGTTGCTATCTATGCGGTGAGAAACGAAAAAGTCCCTCTCCCCCCGGGAGAGGGGTTGAGGGTGAGGGCGGGAATTTGTTGATTCGTCAGCATCACACCCTCACCCCCGGCCCCTCTCCCGGAGGGAGAGGGGAGAAAAGCGCGCTAGGTAGCAACTTGGGTTAAACTATTATTTTGACAGGTATTGCCGGAATCCAGGCGCCATGAATGGCTTGGTCGGTGTCTCACTTCCCCGCGTCCTGGATTTCAGCAATCCCTGCCGAAATGACGAGCTAAGGCTACTTTCAGAGTTTCTCGTAACTATCGCGACCTATCGTAGGATGCGCTGACGAAGGAAGCGCATCGTTCACGCGATGGATGTGTCTCGTACCTCGACGCATCCTACAAGGCGTGGGTGGTACGAGAAATTCTGGAAGTAGCCTTAGGTAACAACCCGAGTTAGCCTATGGCAGCAACTGCGCAAGCCCGCCGAAGCGGCGCACTCGGCGGGTAACCGATTGCTCCAACACCGTAGTGTCGGATAGTAACATAGTGAATCGATGGCGGGCACGGGTGATACCGGTGTAGATCAACTCACGGGTCAAAACGGGATTGTTTTTGTCTGGTAACACCAATGCAACGTGGTCAAATTCTGAACCCTGAGATTTATGAACCGTCATAGCATAGACCGTCTCGATATTGGTGAGACGACTGGGTAAGACCTGTTTTATTCCTCCGTCTGGTAAACGGAAGACTACCCGTAATCGGGTTGGGGCGATATCGCCACTCGCCCGCAAGACGTTATCGGTATCAATCCTCTCAGGAAAGCGCAAGGCAATACCAATATCGCCGTTCATGAGTCCTAGGCTATAATCGTTGCGGGTTACCAGGATGGGGCGACCTTCGTACCAACCATGGAGCTGATCAATAAGTTTGGTTTGATAGAGGGCCTCGGCAATCCGCTGATTGAGTCCTTCTACCCCCCAGGGACCACGACGTAGCGCGCACAGTAATTGGAACTGATCAAATGCATCCAATATCGATTTTGCCCATTGTTCGTAATCATCGAACGTAGCCCGTAATGGTGGACGCCGTCGTTGCAAGAGTTCTAGATAATGGCGATAACCACCGGTTGTTATTGGTGCGGCCTCGCCTTTTTCCGCAACGAGGGGGGAGATACTAGGCTTCTCTATCGTTCCATCCACCACCAGTTTTTCTAGGTTGCCGTCTGATTCATCGCGCAGGAGGATGCGCGTAATATCGGTGTAGGGCGGTATATGATCCCAGAGCGTGCGCACAACATGCGTCTGGCCGGAGTTCACCGCTACCGCAAGTTTACCGATACCGCTATGCGCCGTGAAACGATGACTGACTCGCAACATAATCAGTTGCTGTGCCAATTTTCCTCCGTTTCCATGCCAGGTGCTCACGTCTTCACCGATGGTGGCAGAAATCCAATTCACCGTATCGGAAAGGTAGCCATTCTGTTCGGCATTCTGGCAAAGGTCGCCCAACACCGAGCCCGCCTCCACTGAGGCTAACTGGTCCTTGTCCCCTAACAAAATCAGACAGGTCTCGGGACGCAATGCAGAGAATAGTGCAGCCATTATCTCCAGGTCGATCATCGAGGATTCGTCGATGACCACTAGATCAG
The DNA here is from genome assembly GCA_963575655.1 of Gammaproteobacteria bacterium. Classification (NCBI taxonomy): domain Bacteria; kingdom Pseudomonadati; phylum Pseudomonadota; class Gammaproteobacteria; species Gammaproteobacteria bacterium. The sequence goes on from CAUYTY010000009.1 coordinate 8,857, forward strand.
CATGTAACGGATTATCCGCATTGTGGCGGAAATGACGACTTCCTGGTCGACTCCCTAACAATCGATGTAAGGTAGATGCCTCGGTAGGAATTGCTTCACGCATCGCCTCGGGAATCTTATCGAGCGCTTTACTAATTGACTCAGTGAGACGCGCGGCGGCCTTTCCGGTAGGTGCCGCTAGACGGATGCGTAGTTTTCCTTCTGGTTGGCGAGCTGTTCCTTGAAGCAGCGCTAATAGTCGAACTACGGTGGTAGTTTTACCCGTTCCTGGGCCACCGGTAATCACCGAAAACGAGCCCCGCGCTGCTAACGCACAGGCAATCTTCTGCCAATCAGGTCCCCCTAATACACGCTCAGGGAAAAGTCTCTCTAAACGAACCCTCAGATCCTCCGGCACTGACACGATACGGGCAAGACGGTCGTGAATAGCTGTAGCAACTCGTTGTTCGTATTCCCAGTAACGACGCAGATAGAGTCGATTATCCACCAACACCAAGGGAGTGCTACCACTTCCCCCGGCCACAAGAGACGATTTTCGGATTGAACATTGCCAATTCGACAGAGTAATTCTTGCCAACACATTAGACGGGAGTACAACCACGGAGGAGGGAAATTCTGGAGATCCCGAGGAGGTCGGCCATGCCCCACTCATAAAGGGTCCACTATTTTCACCCTCGGGGGGCAGGGACAAGATTTCATCAGGTGCCTCTAGGGTAGCCTTTAGGTCAAGACAGACATGACCACGTCCTAGCTGATGGCTAACTAGAGCAGCCGCCAAGAGAAAAAAGGAATCTGCACTTGGGTCAAGTTTCCAGAGGAAACTTAAAAAAGCCTGATCCAATTCGCGCAACCAGCCACGAGCCATCCAAACATTAATAAGGATAATCAATTCTTCATTAGACATTCAATGTAGCCCTGCGTAGATTCTTGGTAACCGTTCACTCCCCCTCCCGCTGGAGGGGGAAAATGACTACAATTCTTGCTTGCGCCTTTCTCGTGCTGACACTCCAGCATTATACAGCGGTTTCAATGTTGGTTAGTTACAGCACTTTTCGATATTAGATATACCCCTAAATAGCCAAAGGTAACCTATTGAATAATATAATGATTCCTTAGGTTGCAAAGGCCTGCGACCAATAAAATGACCTGATCGCCTATGTTCCTTATTCGGTTTCGGAATTTAATGGTTAAAATTTGGAAGTTTTTCATATCCCCAATCAAATGTTCTACAGCGACACGAACTCGGCTAACTACTCGATTTTCCTTTTTTTGTTTAGGGGTCAGAGTGGGATCTGGATTATTTTTCGACTTTCTTGGCTTCTTGTGTGGAATATGGATATCCTTGAAAGTGGGGTACAAATCTTTAATTCCCTGATACCCAAAATCAACCCAAACCTCAATAGAAGAGAGCCCCGGTTGTTTTGAATCTAACTCTTCTTTCAATAAAGAGTAATCATGTCGACTGCCGGGCGCGGTTGGACCAATTACAGAAATCCCTAAATTTGAATCAGTGATTACTGTGTTTTTTAGGGTATGACGGCATCTTTATACCGCTGTAATAGCGTTTTTGTTTTCGAGCATGATGGGGGCCGACAAACAGGCTTTTCAGTGGCGTCAATAATAATTTTTGTAACATTTTTAGCGTTCTGCGCAATATTACTTCTTGAATCTAAATGACGATGAGGTAAAACGTGCAGGTGTTGTTGCGCATTTTTTAAAATTGGAAGCAATTTATTTATATTCTCACCTGCTTTTGTTGAACTTAGATCGAATAGAGCACCCAATACATCATAGGTGGGGTAATTCTTTAAGTAGAAAAGGGTAAAGAAAAGTTTCTGTTCTGGAGTAGATAAGGATCCTTTGCGGCCACCCCCTGGCTTTCTACTCCGAGGGATTTGTCGCTTTTTGTCCAGAAGCTTTTTGGATAGATCCAAACATTTTGTAAACTCTACTAACCTGCGCGTTGGTTAGGGGACTCCAGCTAAATAGCATATTGGACG
>CAUYTY010000010.1 GCA_963575655.1 Gammaproteobacteria bacterium
GATGCTTCTCCAGTCCCAGGCTCTGACGACGAAAGGAATGACGGTCGAGACGGTACAAGACCCAATCCTTAGTCTGAACGACCTTCCTGCTCTGGGCGAGGAGACCTTAACTGGCGTAAGCCAAGTTACCCTTACGGGTTGACGGCCGGGAAAGACCGGCATTTTTACAGAAATGTCAAAGGCCGGCGGGCTGGCTGAACCTCAATGGTAGCGGCTTCAGAATTGCCCTCGCGTCCTCAGCTCCATTGCATTACGCAACCGGACTGGGGGCGTCGCACTCCCGGTGCTCCTTACTTGGCTATAGTGTTTTTCAGGCAAGATCGAAATTCAATCCAAGGTGACTGACACACAACCCGGCAGATCATTCAACTCAGGATGTTTTTCATCTCCATCTTCCCGGCAGATGGCGCAGATCACAGTCATTAGACCATTTTCCGCGCGCGCCATCGCCACCATCATGGCCGCATAGAGGGAGGTCCAGGCTCGACCGGGTACCTGTTCCGTTTCGATAGGAGCCCATTCCTCCACTAGACCATCAAGCACCAATAGCTCTTTAGGTTCTGTCAACAAGGCCTGTCGGGTTTGCTCATTTTCCAGGTCAGGCACCCCCTTCCACACGGCCTCCCACCCCATCTGATGCAATGCCTCCTGGGTGGCCCGAGTTTTACCGACGCCTACACCACCTTCTACTAAACACCAACCTCGAACAGCCACTGCCTGGTTTAGGCATTTCATTACCTTTAAAACCTTGTCGTCGATGCTCATCAGTGTCTCCGAGAAACCTCGCCCTTCAGGGCGGGGAGGAAAGGAGACGGTTTTGCAACCGTCGGTAAAAATGCCAGTCTTTCCCGGCTGTCAGCCCGTAAGGGCCTAGTGACAGAGCCTTTCGGCCCGCTCCACTCGCCAATGTTGCAACGCAGCTTCGGTTCTTACGAACCTTGCGACAAACCGTTCCGTGCGTACCCGGCGCGTGCCTGCATCCGCCGCTTTCAGAGCTTGGATCTGAGGAAGCGCCCCAAGGTGAGTCTTTTACTTCGTTGCAACGTAGCCCGATGTTTTGGGCTTAGGCTGGTCAATCTTGGGCCTGTAGATATTATCTACAAGCCTCGGACTTTAGTCCGGGGTGATTGATCAGTGGTTTCTCGATTTCACCAAATGCCTGTGCGAAGCCCCTGGTTTTGACCGTATGGTTTATAACTGTCATCGGTAGATATTCTACGACGTCAGGTAATCTTCTAATTCAAGTTCTACTTATTCGCCATCCCAGCAAAGAATATCAGAATGACGGCTCAACAGTTTCAATGGTAACACGCTTCGTCGTTATCCCGGTCGTACTAAATTGCTTAGCCCTTCCCGTTCCAAAATAGCGTCTAAATAGGTACGTGCTGTAGTACATTCACCAAAACTCAATACCTCATGCAACAGTTCCTGTGCCCGAGCCAAGCTAAAGTGACGAATGGCACGTTTGACGCGGGGTACGCATCCCGCATTCATACTTAGACTATCCATACCCATCGCCACAAGCAGCAAGGCCACCATCGGATCGCCGGCCATCTCCCCACACACACCAACCGGAATACGATGACCTTGCGCCGACTGCGCGATTTGAACGAGTGTCTTCAAAACCGCCGGATGGAGATGATCGTAGAGCCCTGCCACTCGTTCGTTGTTACGATCCACCGCGAGGAGATATTGGGTTAGATCGTTGGTACCCACGGATAGAAAATCTACTCGGCGGGCAAAAGCCCCGATCTGGTAAACCGCAGCAGGGATCTCCACCATTACCCCCAACTTTGGAAGAATTACCTGCCTACCCTCCTCAAGCAATTCTCGGTGGGCGCGCTGCAACAAAACCAGGGTATCGTCCACCTCCGTTACGCAACATACCATGGGCAGTAGGATTTGGAGGTTATTCAATCCCTCACTGGCTCGTATCATTGCGCGCAGGTGGGTCAGAAAGATCTCAGGATGATCCAGCGTGATACGGATTCCACGCCAACCCAAGAACGGATTTGCCTCCTGGATGGGAAAATAAGGCAGTGATTTATCGCCTCCAACATCCAGGGTACGCATAGTTACTGGGCGTGGGGCAAAAGTGCGAAGGACCTGACGGAACATATAAGCCTGTTCCTCCTCACCCGGAAAACGATCGCGGATCATGAACGGGATCTCGGTACGATAGAGACCGATCCCCTCTGCACCGCTATTACGCGCTGGCTCTAGATCTGCAATCAAACCGGTATTGGCATAGAGGGGTACGCGATAACCATCGGTGGTCTCGGCCGGTAATTCTCGCAGCTCCATTAACCCTACGGTAAGTTTCGCCTCCTCGCGCGCCAGCCGCATAAATTCAGCTCGTACCGCTGCCGAGGGGTCCACATAGAGGTGACCACGATAGCCATCAACCACCACCTCCCGCTTATCGAGATGAACCAGCGGTAAGTCAGAAAGACCCATCACCGCTGGTACCCCCAATGCCCGCGCCAGAATAGCTGCGTGTGAATAACGCGAGCCATGTACTGATACGACAGCGGCCAATCGGCCCAACGGCACCTCCGCAATCATGGTGGCCGAGACATCTTCCGCCACCAGAATGGTGCGTCGCGGATACTGAAAGGTACGCCAATTTTTCTCTTGCAATCGGCCCAGGATCCTCCGTCCCAAATCGGCAATATCACTCGCACGCTCCCGTAATAAAGGGTCGTCCATCGCCCGAAAGACTCGCACATGCTCCCACACCGTCTGGCGCAACGCCCCTGGCGCCCAATTTCCTTCCCTGATATATTCCACAGTCTTGCCCACCAAACTATCGCCCCCCAACATCAGCAGGTAGGCATCAAACAAAGTGCTTTCTTCCGTGGATAATGCCTGGCTCAGACCATGTCCTAATTCACGAATATCGGCCTGGACGGCCTCAACGGCAGCAAGAAAGGCGGCTACCTCTGCCTTCGGGTCTTCAATACGTCGATCGGAGACCACATCCAGATCGACTTGCTGATTCATCACCAGCGCTTTACCAATTACTACCCCTGGCGCACCCGCCAAACCTTCGAAACGACGATTAGGTTGAGGTTGGCGTCCTTGCAACGCGGCAATACCGCCCCCCGCTTCCGCGTGAGCAATTGCCCCAGCCAAGGCCGCTGCAACCGTAACCTGAAAGGCCACCTGATCATCATCGCAGCGCTTCGCGACGCGCCGTTGGGTCACCAAAACGCCCAACACCTTACGATGATTAATGATGGGAACCCCCAAGAAGGATTGGTAAGGCTCCTCTTCGGTTTCTGGAAACAATAGAAATCGAGGATGAGTAGGGGCATGATCTAAATTCACCGGCTCTGCCCGTTCCGCAACTAATGTAACTACGCCCTGGCCCGGTGCCATACGGACTCGCTGCACCGCCTCAACGTTGAGACCTTCTGTCGCCATGAGAACTTGGTAACCATCCTTGGGGTCCGTCAGATAGACCGAGCAGACGTCCGCAGCCATCGCGTCCCGGACTCGAGAAACGATGATGGCAAGGGACTCATTTAGGTCACCGGCAACATTGACCTCTTGGACAATGCGCCGTAATAGGCTGAGCATAACACGGGAGGCAGTAAAGGGCCGATCAGCGTTTTGTAGAAACACGGTTCGGCGTTATTATTAGTTTAAGGTCAATCGGCAAATAAGTTTCCCAGACATCGATTAAATCTTGTGTGCATAGCAATATTTCGTCGGATAAATAGCTAATGCCAGAGATTCCCAATAACGTCTCTTGAGTGCCTGAACTTGATCGGCAGTTTAACTTTAATTAACGTTGCTCCTCCCAATGATTGACCACGCGCTGCACTCGGCGCCGTTCCGCCATTGGCGAGCGACGGATGGGGCTGGCAATAACGAGGGGGGCAAGTTCTCGCAATGCGCACTCGTAGACCCCACGCTTGAAGGAAACGACCTCTCGTAATGGCCGCCAGTAATCCACCCAGCACCAACGGTCAAATTCTGGCCGCTCGGACAGGTTCAGGCGCACCCTGGTATCTGGCCCCATTAGGCGTAAGAGGAACCACACCTGCTTCTGACCAACGCACACGGGATTAGTATTATGACGAATATAACGCTGTGGCAGTCGATAGCGTAGCCAACCACGGGTACAACCCCTTACCGCTACATCGCTGGGCTGCAATCCCACTTCCTCGGCAAGTTCTCGAAACATTGCTTGTTCCGGGGTTTCGTGCTCTCCAATGCCTCCCTGGGGAAATTGCCAGGCGTCCTGCCCGATACGGCGAGCCCATAACACCCTACCTTCCCGATTCGTCAGGATGATTCCCACGTTTTGTCTGTAACCGTCTAGATCAATCACTTGACTCAGAATCGCAAAAATTTTCCAATGATAAAAATACGCACCCACAACCTTCAATGCTCCCTCCAGCAGCAAAAGAGGTTAATCGTGGAAGGCCTGAGGCTTACTTTTGTGGGGTACAGTGAGATCCCAATGGGATTGCAGTATCATGCGCCGTTCGCCTCCACGCCTTCCGACAAAATCGTCCCCATGCGTATCCTACTGTCCCTCTCCCTGCTCTTCCCTCTGCTCCTCGGAGCATGCACCGCCCCCTTCGCGTTTCCCTACCGGCCTGATGTTCAGCAGGGTAACGTAGTCACCCAGGACATGGTAGATCGGCTGAAGCTGGACATGAGCGAACGGGAGGTCCGCTACCTATTAGGCTCACCATTGTTAGTAGACCCCTTCCACCCCGACCGTTGGGACTACTACTACAGCCTAAAGCAGGATGGCGTCATCACCGAACAACACCTGATGACCCTCTATTTCCGCAACGAGCACCTGCTACGCATAGAGGGCGAGCCTCACCCCCACAACGGTACCTAATCAGCCGGTTGCGTGGATATGGTCTGACCCACACCAACGTCATCCACCGCCGACTCACTATCCCCCCCTTGCATGGTGCGCTTACCCGTTGTCGCTCGCTCCTTACGTATCAACTTAGGATCCGCAATGAGGGGACGGTAGATCTCAACCCGGTCGCCGGCGCGGAGCACCTGCTCTAGCCTGCCGATCCTTCCGAAGATCCCCACTTTATTGATCTTGAGGTCGATCTCTGGGCAACGCTCCTGGATGTGGGACCGATCCAGCGCCTGTTGTATGGTGGTCCCCGTAGGTATCAGAATCGAGATGATGGTCTGGAAGTCCTCACGGGCATAGGCCACTTCCACCTCAAGCGTGTCATCGTTTGCCATAGACTGCCAATGCTCGCCTATAGAACGCATCCACCAGACTATTAGCAATGGGGTTGAAAACTGGCCCAACAAGCATGGTCAACAACCAGTTGGAAAATTCATACTCCAGGGTCAGGGACACTTTACAGCCGCGCTCCCCCAAAGATTCAAAACGCCAGCACCCATCCAGATGCCGAAACGGACCTTCCACCAAGCGGATCTCGATCCGCTGGTCCTGTTGCAGACGATTACGGGTGGTAAAGGTGCGGTCTATCCCACGATAGGCCAACTCGATGGTGGCGCGGACTTCATCCTCGCCTAGGTTCAAAAGTCGGGTACTCCGACACCAAGGCAGAAAACGGGGATACGACAAAACATCGGCAACTAGGGTATACATTTCCCCAGCGGTATAAGGAGTAAGTGCCGTTCTGCTTACGTTCACAGGCTCACCTCAATTGGCTCGAGGATGGGGGATCCCGTCCTACCATCACCCTTCACGGCACAGAGAAATCAATCCATTGAGCAAAATCTGAGGTCATGCAAGCGTCGTCATCCCACCCGCATACCTGCCCACAGCGTCGTGAATTTGGTATTGTCAGGCATCGCTCGCCCTCCCTCAAGCTACTTTCCTCAAATTTAAGCTACCCCTCCCTCTTCCGACAATACCATCTGGTGTATCTCATGGCTCACGACAAAAAATCCAAGGCAGGCGGCGGGACAGGCGCCACCATCGCTCTCAACAAGCAGGCACGCCACGAATATCTCATTGAGGATCGTTTTGAAGCGGGCTTGGTACTGGAAGGCTGGGAGGTGAAGGGGCTGCGCGCTGGTCGTATCCAACTCAAGGAAAGCTACGTCATCATCAAAAGTGGTGAGGCGTGGTTGTTTGGATCTCACATTTCGGCCTTGTCCTCCGCCTCTACGCACGTCAACCCTGACCCCGTTCGCACCCGCAAGCTGCTACTCCACCACGAGGAATTGCGTAAGCTCATCGGCGCTGTCGAACGTAAGGGCTACACCCTAGTGCCGTTAGCAATGTATTGGAAGGGTGGGCGAGCCAAAATTGAGATCGCCCTTGCTAAGGGCAAACAAACCCATGACAAGCGCGCCACCGAGCGGGATCGCGACTGGCAGCGCGAGAAACAGCGGCTCTTCAAGGTACGCTGAACGATGGTGGCACGGCTAGGATAATTCACCGTAAATAACCTACCAGCCGGATAAAATACGCAGTGCCTACGCACCTAGCTAAATACGGTCTGTATTGTTTCTTGACGAGAAAATTCTTTTCTGAGTAACAGAACCGCTCCAGCGTCGCGTGATAAGAACCTGCACCACGTCAATGGCTACCCTGTTCAATAGACATTATCGGAAACCTCACCCCCCGCTCCCCTCTCCTTAACAGGAGAGGGGGAGAATTATTCCGTTGTTATGCTTAACTCCTGAACGGAACAGGCAAAAAATCTCCCCCTCTCCTGTTAAGGAGAGGGGGGCGGGGGGTGAGGTTTTGGGTTTCCGATAATGTCTAATTTAACATCCGCAATTATGCCAGGCTGTAGGAAGGCAAAGACGCGACACTAGAGAATTGCAACAGGCACCCGCGCTGAAGCGTGGGCGCCAAATCCACCACAGGCAGCAAGGGCCTTAACAGATTGATGGCTTGATTGGATCTCTCGCCAAGCGAGATGCAATCGAGGAAGATCGAAATGGTTGGCCACGATTGGCACTGTTGCTAATGTAACCCAAGTTGCTACCTATGCGGTGAGAAACGACCCCCCGGGATGTATAGACCGGGGACATAGGTAACGGGTGTTCGGGGACGTGGGTAACGGTTTTTGAGCAGTTATTGTGGGTCGAGAAGGTTGATGGAAGCAATCTGATGTTGGCAGAAAAAGACATCCAACAAACCGTCTTGAGTGGTGGGACGTAGGGCAACCGAATGGCCATGGAAAGCCCTACCCACCCTCCACTCCCGTCCTGGGTAGCTTAGCTCCCCCTGTCCTTGGACCTTGCGCACGATGTCATCGGGAGCATATTCAATCGGTGGTAAATCCTGGTGGTGCCTTACGTTGACCTATACCAACTTATATGCAGAAATGTTCTTTATCCGTTATATTGACCACGCTATCAGCGTTCATTTCTCGTTTTTCTTGAGATACGGGAACCTCACTTGAGGTTCAATGAGTTGGAGGTTTACGTTATGCTAACGTTAATGAACTTTGAGTTAGTATTACCGCCCAGCATAAGGAACCTTTTAAGTGTAATTGGTATGCTTCATCAAGGCTGCCCAGAAACTAGCTTAGTTTTCTCCAGCCAAATTCCCCTTGGCAGAGAGTTGATATTGATCATTGTTCAGCAAATCCGTGGTAGGGGATCATCTTCCAATTCGTCTAGGATACGCTGACCGCCCAGGCTGGTTTCCAAAATGACTCGCGCACCACCTGCCTCAATTCTTCCAATGACGTGCGACTCCGCACCTTCGGGGAGGGAACGCCAGCAGGTGAGAATTTCCTCGGCAGCCGAAGCAGTGGCCACAGCGACAATGCGACCTTCGCACGCCAGGAAATAAGGATCATAACCGAGCATTTCGCATACGGAAACGACCTCGGCGCGCAGTGGTATCGCACTTTGATTAAGGATCACACTGTGCCCACACCCCTGCATAATCTCATGGGCAACGGTAGTTAATCCACCCCGAGTAGGGTCACGCATGAAACGTAGACCCGCGATATTACGCACAGATTGAGCCAGCCGCAACACCGATGCCGAATCCGAGCGCAGATCGCTGGATAATCCAAATGGTTCGCGTGCGAGCATCACGGCGATACCGTGATCACCCACCGACCCGGAGACTAACACCACATTGCCGGGCATAATATTCCTAAGCGTTAATTCGTCCCGCGTCCGCCTGACACCAATCCCAGTGACCGATAGATACAAACCTCCGCCTTCCCCGCGACGCACCACCTTGGTATCACCGGCAACCACCACCACACCATTTTGTCGTGCGGCCTCGGCACAGCTAGCAATTAGTCGATCCAATAGCGCAATTTCCAGGCCTTCCTCAATCAATGCGGCCAGGGTGATATAGCGTGGATCGGCGCCAGCCACCGCAAGGTCATTGATTACGCCATGTATCGCCAACGAACCGAGATTTCCGCCGGGGAATTCTAATGGCTGTACGGTAAAGGCATCCGTGGTCACCATAAGATCACCGTCCAGCGCTGGCAACATCACCGCGTCGGCGTTGGTATTCAGCAATGGATTACCGAGATGTCGTGCAAAGATCTCGGTAATCAGTTCGCGCATCAGGCGACCGCCATTACCGTGTGCAAGAAGAATTCGGGTATCGTTCATGTTGTCTCGAAAAGGAATTCGATAACCTGCCCAAAACTCAATCCAGCGTCGTTGGCTGGGATACACTGCGGTAGGTGTACGGAAAATCCCGCAGCTTCAAGTTGCTGGACAGCAATTTCGGTCAATCGCCGGTTCTGAAATACCCCACCTGTCAGACCAACCGCTCGAATAGCGGTACATGCAGACAATTGGAGCGCTTGTTCGACCAGTGCCCCTGCCAAACTATGATGAAAGCTAGCCGCACGCTCACCGACTGAGCGGGTATTGTCGGTAAGCATAGGTAATAACGGCGCCCAATCACTGCGCCAAATTCCGTCGGGGTCACATTGCAACGGAAGTTTTATGGCCTGACCCTCCGTTGCCACAGCCTCGAGATGCATCGGACCCTCACCCTCGAAACTCGAACGATTACCAATGCCACATAGCATGGTCGCAGCATCAAATAGCCGACCCACTGCGGAACTCTTCGAACAATTAATACCCTGCAACCATGCCTGATGCAATAATTCGGGTGCGAAGGGTACACTTTGTCCAATTTCCCACAACAACCCCGCAGCAGAACGCCACAGTTCGCGCCCAACTTTATCACCACCGGGTAAGGCGAAAGTACGAAAGGAGGCCATCCGCCGCCAGTGACCAGGCGATCCAGTAAAGGCCTCGCCGCCCCACAGTGTTTTATCATTACCAAAACCGACCCCATCCCAGGCAAACACAATCCATTCTAATATCGTCGGAAATTCCCAGGCCAGCGCTGAGGCGTGGGCGTGGTGATGCCAAACTTTTGCTAGAGGTAGATTACTAGAACGGGCATAGTGACGAGAACCATAACCGGGATGGTGATCCACAATCAATTTAGTTGCCTGTACTTGATATAACCGCTGCAGATCGGCGGCTACCTGCCCCAGCATATCTAGACTGCGCACGCTATCAAGTTCCCCAATATGTGGCGCAATAATTGCGCGACGGTCCCAAGCAAGACAGATGGTATTTTTCATATGGCTGCCCAGCGCCAATACAGGGGCAGGCAACGGGGTCGGTAATTCAAGTTCTCGTGGTGCGCTACCACGCCCGAGGCGTAACGGTCTTGGTTTTCCCGCGATGACACGATATACCGAATCGTCGGCGGGTCGTATAATCGGGCGATTGTGATGCAAGAAAAGATTGGTGATGCGAGCAAGGCGATGCTCGGCCTCGGTATTATTGGTTAACACCGGTTCGCCGGAGAGATTACCCGAGGTAGCTACCAATGGTCCACCAAAGTCATGCAGCAACAAGTCGTGTAATGGTGAATAAGGTAGTAGGCAACCGATCTCTACCAGACCCGGCGCAATATCTGTGGAGAGAGGTGCGTCGCGTCGTTTTGGTAATAACACAATGGGGCGTTGTGGCGTGGCCAGGAATTCATCCAATTCCTGCGTGGAGTACACCATACGGTGCAACATATCGAGATTGCGAAACATCACCGCCAATGGTTTGGTCGGACGTTGCTTTCTCGCCCGTAACATGACGACCGCTGTGTCATTGGTTGCGTCGCAGAGCAGGTGGTACCCCCCAATCCCCTTTACTGCAACAATTTGTCCGTCACGCAAGGCGGTAACCGTGGCCGCGAGTGCGCCATCATCATCGTCTCGCATTACATTACTGGAAACGAATTGCAGGTGCGGTCCACATACCGGACAGGCAATTGGTTCGGCATGAAAACGCCGATTCAATACATTCTCGTATTCACCAAGACAGTCCCCGCACAACACGAAATCGTGTAGCGCGGTATTGAGACGGTCATAGGGCAGTGCATTGATTAATGTATAGCGGGGGCCACACTGGGTGCAATTAATGAAGGGGTAGCGGTAACGGCGGATAGCGGGGTAATGAAATTATGCCAAAAACACCGCACAAAAGAAAAAATGGGGGGGGGGAAGGGAATATTAGCAGACATGTCCGTCGGTCTTTTGGGTTGAAGAAACTTTTTTTTTTTTTGTTTTTGTCGGCCCTGCGGGGAAAAAAATAGGAGAGAGGGGGGGTGGGGGGAGGGGTGGGGTAACCAACCCTCCGGAAGGGCCCCCCCCGCAGGGGGGGTTCCCCCCCCCCCCCCGGGGGGGGGGGGGGGGGGGGGGGGGGGGAGCCCCCACACGAAGTTGATACCACTATCGCGTGCAATAGGATGATTTGACAT